>JBJMIY010000206.1:0-4563 GCA_045806605.1 Rubrobacteraceae bacterium | reverse complement strand
CACCGCGGGATCACACGCCCCTTCAACCTCGAGGGCCTCGCGGATCTGGACAGCGATCTGCATATCCCGGGCTATGGCCGGGTAGAAGATCTGCTGGCGGCGGCGGACCGGAGCGGCATAAAGGAGGTGAGGGCGCTTTGTTGATGGCTGTGGACGTAGGGAATACGCAGACGGTCCTAGGGCTCTTCGAGGGCGACGAGCTGAGGGGGCAGTGGCGTCTCGCCACGGAGGCGCAGCGCACCTCGGACGAGCTTGCTGTCCTCTTCGCGGGCCTCCTCGCCCTGAACGGGCTCGAGCTCGAGGCGGCGGGCGCCATGATCGTCTCGAGCGTCGTTCCCGGGCTCACGCGCTCCTACAGGCATCTCGCGGAGGACGTCCTCGGGGTCCCGTTCTACCTCGTGGGCCCGGATATGGAGACTGGTCTCAAGAACCGCTACGACGACCCCGCCGCGGTCGGGGCGGACAGGATCGTCAACGCCGTCGCGGCCGGACACCACTACGGCTTCCCGGCGATCATCGTGGACATCGGCACCGCGACGACCGTCGAGGCAGTGGACGGCGAGGGCTGCTACCTCGGGGGTGCGATCCTCACCGGCCTCTACGTTGCCCTCGACGCCCTCGTCGCCCGCACCGCCAAGCTCCCGAGCGTGGACCTCGAAGAGGAACCCCCGAGCGCCATAGCCACCAACACTCCGGACTCCATCCGCAGCGGCTTCGTCTACGGCTACGCCGGCGCGATAGACGCCCTGATCCGCCGCTCGCGCGAAGAGTTGGGCGAAGACGGCGTCAGGGTCGTCGCCACTGGCGGTCCCGCGAGCGTCATCATTCGCCACTGCAGGGAGATCCAGGAGTTCGACCCCGACCTCACTCTGAAAGGCCTGCGTGTTCTTTACGTGATGAACGCCTGAAGGCTTCAGGCCGCAGCTGTCAGGCATCAGGTGGTGCTTGACCAGCTACCCGGTGCCAGTGGACGCTAAAACCTGAAGCCTATTCGCGTTGACACTCCACATCCTCGCCCGTATAATCTCGCCGCCAATGACCGACAGAAACCAGGAACTCGTAACCCCGGAAGGCCTCCAGAAGCTCCAGGAAGAGCTCTCGTACCTCACAGAGGTGCGTCGCAAGGAGGTCGCCGACCGCATCCGGCAGGCCAGGGACTTCGGGGACATCTCCGAGAACTCCGAGTACGACGACGCCAAGACGGAGCAGGGTCTTTTGGAGCGCAGGATCAACGAGGTCCAGCGCCGCATTCGGAACGCGAAGGTGGTAGACCCCTCGGAGGCCGACAGCGGCGCCGTCGACCTTGGGACCCGCGTGACGCTGAAGTTGGTCGGCAGCGGAGGCAAGAATGATGAGCGGACCTTCCAGATCGTCGGCGCCAACGAGTCCGACCCTGCGAGCGGCAAGCTCTCTCACGCCTCGCCCGTGGGCCGCGCCGTCCTCAAGCGGCGGGTGGGGGACAAGGTAACCGTCTCCACACCTCGCGGCGCTACGGAATACGAGATCGTCAACGTCGAGGTCGCGAGCTAACGCCGCCCGCGACGCACCTCTACCTGAACTTAACAGAGAGTCTTATGTACACGTGGTGTACAACGTGAGCACGCTTCCCGTACCCGGTTGGGCCGAGAGGATCGCCGAAGGGCTCGGAGAGGGGCCGCACGTGGTGGTCGCGGGGATCAGCCCCTCCGGACACATCCACGTCGGCAACCTGCGCGAGGTCCTGGTCGGAGAGGCCGTGGCCAACGCCTTGCGGGCCCGCGGCGAAGAGGTCCGCTTCATCTTCCACGCCGACACCATCGACCCCCTGCGCAAGATAGCTCCCGGCATCCCTGAAGAGTTCGAGGAGTTCATAGGACAGAGCATCTCGCGCGTGCCCGACCCGGAGAGTTGCCACCTCTCCTATGCCGATCACTTCTTGACTCCCTTCGAAGAGGCGTTGGGTGAGATGGAGATGGACATCGAGGTCCTGCGCTCGCACGAGCTCTACGAGAACGGCGTCTACACTGAGGTGACGCGCAAGGCGCTGGATAACACCGGCAAGTTGCGTGAGATCCTGCAGGAGGTCAGCGGCCGGAAGATGCCAGAGCACTGGTCGCCTTATCTGCCGCGGTCGGCCGAGACGGGCAGGCTGACCGGGCACAGGATCCTCGAGCACGTGCCCGAGGCTAACAAGGTCGTCTTCGAGGACGAGGACGGCTTCGAGGAGCCCGCGGACTACGCAAAGGGCGAGGGCAAGCTCGGCTGGCGGGTGGAGCTCGCGGCGCGGTGGAAGGCGCTTGGCGTGACTTTCGAGCCGTTCGGCAAAGACCACACCACCAGCGGTGGCTCGACCGAAACGGCGGACCGCATGTCGCGCGAGGTCTTCCACTATCCGGTACCGGGCCGCTACGAGTACGAGTGGATCGGCATCAAGGGCAGGGGCGACATGAGCAGCTCCAGGGGCATCGTGGTGCTCCCAAAGGATCTCCTGAGGATCATGCCGCCCGAGGCTCTGCGGCGGATGGTGTTAGGTCGCGACCCCTCCCGCAGGTCGGACCTCGAGCTCGGTGAAGGCTTCCCCCGCTTCATGGACGAGTACAGGGCAGAGACCGGGGAACCCTTCGTTCCCTTCACCCACCTGGTGACCGTCGCCCAGACGATCGGCGAAGACGTGGACGCCGCCGCCGAGATGCTGGCGCGGGGAGGGTACGAGGAGACAGCTCGGGATAAAGAAAAGCTCGCGCGGGACCTCTCCTACGCTCGCACCTGGACCGAAGAGTGGGCGCCCGAGTCCATGCGGCTGCGGTTGCTCTCCGTTGAGGAGGCAAGAGAGGCGGCGAAGGGTCTGAATGACGACCAGCGTGAATATCTCGCCGCCATCGCGGAGAAGTTGAGCCCCGAGATGAGCGGTGATGAGGTGCAGGAGATCCTGTACTCCGCGGCGGTCGAGCGGGGGCTCAGGCCGAAGAGGGCGTTCGCCGCGGTCTACACGGTTCTGCTTGGCAAGAAGAGCGGTCCCAAGGCCGGCCCTTTCATCGCCGGGCTGCCGCTCGAGATGGTCCGTGAGAGGTTCCTATTGTGATGGAGGACACCAACACCGTTCGCGGGGCGCGGTAAGTTCTCTGGAAAGCGCAACGGAGGGTGGTAGTATCTGCGCCCGCACAAGCGATAGCGCTCACAGCGTAAAGCCTCGAAAGGGGCGTATATCCGGTTGAAACCACTGTATACTTCAGGTCAGACGGAGCGTATTGGAAGAAGGGCACTTATTTCGAAAGGCAGATTTTCGCGAATGTATAATCCGTCCACATTTCAGAGTCGTATACACCATCGAACAGTCACTGCACCCGACGCCGTGAAGGAGCCTCGAAGCAGAGGAGGATCCCGCTAATGTTCGAACGGTTCACGGAACGGGCCCGCAAGGTCGTGGTGCTCGCTCAAGAAGAGGCCAGACACTTCAACCACAACTACATTGGCACCGAGCATCTCCTCCTCGGGCTTCTGCGCGAGGACGAAGGGGTGGCGGCGCGCGCGCTCGCCTCGCTCAACGTCACCCTCGACGAGGTGCGCGAGCAGGTCGAATCAATAGTCGGCTATGGAGAAGAGGGCACCGGCGCCCAGGCGCCGTTCACCCCGCGCTCCAAGAAGGTGCTCGAGCTGGCGCTGCGCGAAGCGTTGCAGCTCGGCCACAACTACATCGGCACCGAGCACATCCTGCTCGGGCTCGTGCGCGAGAGCGAGGGTGTCGCGGCCCGCGTGCTCAGTAACCTGGACGTAGACCCGGACAAGGTCCGCCGCGAGGTCGTGCGGATGCTCGGCGGCGGCCGGGGACGGAGCCGGGGCGGCGGGGGCGAGGCCGGCGGGCGCGGCGTCGAGGCCAAGCGGCCCAAGACGCGCCAGCTCGACCAGTACGGGCGGAACCTCACGGCGTACGCCGAGGAGGACAAGCTCGACCCGGTCATCGGGAGGAGCCAGGAGATAGCCAGGATCATGCAGATCCTGGTCCGGCGCACCAAGAACAACCCAGTCATCATCGGCGAGCCGGGAGTAGGCAAGACCGCTATCGTCGAGGGACTGGCCGAGGAGATCGCCGAGGCGCGCGTCCCGGACATCCTCGCGGACAAAGAGGTCTACACCCTCGACCTCGGCGCGCTCGTCGCGGGCTCCAAGTACAGGGGCGAGTTCGAGGAGCGCCTCAAGAAGATCATGAAGGAGATCACCGATCACGGCGACATCATCCTGTTCATAGACGAGATACACAACATCGTCGGAGCGGGGGCAGCCGAGGGCGCCATAGACGCTGCTTCCATATTGAAGCCGGCGCTGGCGCGAGGTGAGATCCAGGTCATCGGCGCGACGACCATCGACGAGTACCGCAAGTACGTCGAGAAGGACAAGGCCCTCGAGCGCCGCTTCCAGACCATTCAGGTCGGCGAGCCGAGCGTCGCGGAGACCGAGCTGATCCTGAAGGGCCTCAGGGAGAAGTACGAAGAGCACCACAAGATCGAGATCACCGACGAGGCCTTAAAGGCCGCGTCGCAGCTTGGCGACCGCTACATCGCGGACCGCTTCCTCCCTGACAAGGCG
>JBJMIY010000205.1:0-10962 GCA_045806605.1 Rubrobacteraceae bacterium | reverse complement strand
CTACTACGCCGGGGAGTATCTCACCTCCTCCATAACCACCGCGCCCAGCCTCGATGCCTGGTACGGTAGCGGTGCGTCGGGGGCTTATTTCGTGGCGTCGAAGGCGCTGGCCCAGTACTCGGACTACGAGCTGACCCACTCCCTCTTCAATGCGAACAAGGCCGCAGTCTGCACGGCCGGTCCCTACGAAGACCTGAACCGTTCACCATACTCGGGAAAGATACAGACCTGGTACGACTGCGGTGTGGACGACGCAACCACCTTCACGGTGGCCGCCGCACCCGAGGGTCGCGAGTGCGTGGTCGTGCTGGGCGCGAGGGTCTCCGAGGAGGCGGACCGCGAGGCCATAGAGCATATCATCCACACCTTCGAGGTCGACTGTGGACGCGTCACCTCGCAGAAACTAGCTTTGTCCCCGGTTCACGATGGCTGAGAGGGACCGCCCCGTATACTGCACGCAGTGCGGCAGCATCGTGCAGCCGGGGAACAACTTCTGCGGGGTGTGCGGGGCGAGGGTTTCGCCCAACGCTCAGATTACCCGTCCTACCCTGGAGATACCCAGACAGAATCCTCCTCCCCGCAAAGTCCCGGCGGGCGCACGCGGCGGAGCGCCGGCTTTGATAGTCGGTCTCGGGGTCGTCGTGGTCCTCTTGCTCGGCGTCGGCACGATCTTCGGGCTTGCACTGCTCGGGGGAGAGTCAGAGTCAGGAAGCGCGCCGGAGCACCGGCGGGTAGCCTCGCAACGGTCGGCAGATAATGAGAACGACAAAGAAGAGAAGGCGACCGCCCCGCAGCCCGCCGAAGAGGAAAACCTTCGCGTAGGCGACTCGGTGGAGGACGGGGGGGTACGGGCGACGCTCAACGACGTGCGCGTTCTGCCCACGACGGTCTTCGACAGCCCCGTAGAGAGCCCCGACAACATTTTTGTGGCTACGGACCTGACTTTCGAGAACGTCTCCGACGAGCCGCTGTCTATCTCCAGCCTCCTCGAGTTCGTCTTGAAGAACGAAGAGGGCTACTCTGCTTCTCAGACCATGCACACCCAGCAGCGACAGCTCTCCGAGGGTGAGATCACCCCCGGGCAGAAGATGAGCGGGGAGATAGTCTACGAGGTGCCGCCTGATTCCAGGGGCCTGCAGCTCGACTACAGGCCCTTCCTCAGAGAGGACACCCGCACCTGGTACATCGGTGCCGCGGAAGCGCTGCCACAGGTCAGGGCTCCACAGGCCAAGGTCCCACAGGCCAAGGCTCCGCAGACAGAGGCGGCGCAGACAGCATCGTCCTCGGCTTCTGCAGCACAGACCGCATCGTCCTCCGTTTCGGCCGCACAGGTCCCACCGGGGTCCGAGACGGAGCTCATCGAGGCGGCGGAGGACTACTACCAGGCGGTGGCCCAGGAGGACTGGGCCTACACCTACGACAACCTCGACTCCCAGACCCGGAACATGTTCACCGAGGAGGAGTGGCACGCGAAGAACGAGTGGTACGCAGACAACGAGGGACTCGAGCTCTCAACGATCAACGTGGTGGTCAACGGGCCCACCTCGGAGCCGGTGGTGAGCGTAACGATCTACAGGAAATTCACTGACGGAACGTCTATAACGAGGGACACCCTCTTCGCCTCGGAGGGGGGACTCTGGAAGCACCGCTTCTCCCAGGAAGAGATCGGTATCTTCATGCCGGGCGTCCCCTACGAGAAGTTCGTCGCCGCGCAGTAGTGGACTGGGCTTCAGGTGCCGCTCGATAGGATATCAGGCGATCCGGCAGCGACCCGTCCGAACGGTTGTCAAGCGGCTACCGAGACAGAAGGAGGAGTCGAGCATGGAGACCAGAGCACACCCACCCGGCCTGCAGGACGTCTTGCAGTTCCCGCTGGTCGAAGCACTCTACGGAAGGCGAGCCCGCCGCTTCTCTCTGGGCGCATCCATACCCGATGGCCCGCTGGAGTTCACCTCCCGGCATGAGCCTCTGCCCTTAAGCGACCTGGAGCAGATGCTGGTACTCACGGCTGCTGCCGGCAATACCGGCTGGCACTACATGATCACGCGCCACGCCCGCTACGCACCCCACCTCTCCAACTACTCCGGAGCCGCGGGGGGACGGACCTTCCCGTCTGCGGCGGGCTTCCACACCAGCGAGGTCTTCTTCAGCGACGACGAGGGCACGTATCTCTTCGAAACCCGTGACGCACCCGCGCTCGTCGACCAGACAGCGGATGGTCCTCCCGACCTCGATGCCGTCCTGGAAGCCCACCGTAGCCGCATCCGCAAGCTTTCCGACCGCAGGCTCCACATCCCCGCAGAAGAGCCCTACATGGAAGGGCACAACAGCTGGTGCGCCAACCGCCCGGGAAGCACGCTGCTCATCCCTGTGGGCGACCTGGCCCAGCACATGATCGCCGTCCTCTGCTTCATGGTCCAGAACGGATACGCTCTCTACGACGACATCAACGGAGAGCAGATCCCTGGACTCGAGCGCTTCTCTCACCTCGTGAACCTGGAGGAGCCGCTGCCGCTTAGCTTCATGGAGACCTACACGATAACCGAGTGCACCGCCGAGCTCTCGACGTGTTGCTACGCGGGGATGCTGATGCTGCAGGCCATGGGCCTGGGAGGCTGGATGTTCGACGGCATCGACCGCTACACCGTCCTCGGCGCCAGCGGAGATCCCGATGTGCCGGGGTTGGGCTTCCGCTACGACACCGACGAGCGCTGGCCTCTGCCGAACCCCACGGGTCTGGAGGGCGTCTTCGAGGGCTACTGCCCTCCCCACTACCCCGACATGCGGGCCGCTGTAGAAGCCTTCGCCGAGCGGAAGTTCGGCCCCGGTGGGCCCTTCCATCCCGACACGCCGGGTCCCTGGAATGAGAGTTCCAGGGTGCGCGGAAGCGCAGAGGTCCACAGCGAGGAGTTCAAGGAGTGCGTGGCGCTCCAGGCGCAGCACATCTACGATCGCTTCGGGAAGTTCCCCGGCACCGTCCCAAGCATGTTCATCCTCACGTATCTGCAGGCTCATCACCTGGACCTGGAGTTCTACGACCACCACTTCGGCCCGGGAGCGTACCTGAAAACTCACGCAGACCACATGTCCCGCTGGCACCCAGAAAGGAGCGAGGGGTAAAGACCCAAAGAATCCCGCAGCACACCCCCTTCTCCGCCACGATGGGGGAGGAGCCGGAGGTAGAGGTGGTGCCGATCTGGCTATTGGACGCTCGGGTCCTCGGTCCTATACTTCCTAGAGCAAGTAGCGAGGCCGGCAATGAGGCTCGCATGTCGAGACCCGACGGAGAGGGGACAATGACCCACATAGTCAACAAGGACGATCTCCCTTCAAGCAAGATAGCGCACAGGTTCGAGGGACACCGCTACGGCGATGTGGACGTGTCTTTCTTCCTGGTGGACAGCCCGCCCGGCGGCGGAGCGGTGCTGCACACCCATCCTTACCAGGAGATCTTCATAACGCTGGAGGGTAGTGCTACCTTCACCGTCGGCGATGACACCATAGAAGTGAGCGCCGGCCAGATAGTGGTGGCTCCGGCTGGCGTGCCCCACAAGTTCGTCAACTCCGGGAACGGACCGCTGAGGCAGGTCGACATCCATCCCAGCGAACACATCCAACAAGTCAACATCCCGGAGGGTTCATGACCACCTGATGGCCCGGGGGCTGGAAGCTCTGCCTAGCACCAACGAGGCCGGCAAGTAAACCGGCTCGTAGAGCGCCACCCAGCCCGGATGGGCTGTAGTTCTATTTACGCTGCGCAGGCTCAGGAGCAGGTGGTCGAAGGCCAACTGCAAGAACGTCGCGGTGGGTGAGGAGCCGGAGGTGCCGGCAGATTGAAGCCGGGCGACGCTAATACGCGGGCTCTCGGCCGGTCGCCGGAGCGAGTCCGCCCTATACTACGGTCAGAAGTACAGATTAGCGGGAGGAAGAGCATGGCCGACTTAACGTACGTCTCGCGGGTGAGGGTGGAGCCGGTAGAGGGCAGGGTCCGCCGCGCCTACATCCCCGGCAGAGAGGAGCCGGTCCTCTTCGGCGTACACAGCGAGGTCGCCGAGCACTACGGAGTCTCGGCCGACGTGGAAGAGCCTCATTCCTCCACTCTCGACTTCCTCGTGGCTGCTGCGGGCGGCTGACTGCTCGGAACCTTCAGGGGCGCGCTGGTAGCGCGTCAAATCTCTTACGATGATCTTAGCGCCGAGACGGTGGGGGAGATAGAGACGGAAGACAAGGTGCTCGTGTTAAAGAGGATCAAGCAGCACTTCCACCTCACCGCCGGCGAGGAAGACAGGGCCACTATAGAGCGGGTACTGAAGGTCTACGCTGACAGCTGTCCTGTAGCCCGCTCGATAAAGAGCAGCATCGAGATCTCGAGCGAGCTGGACTTCACCGCGAGCTAGCGCCACCGGCGGTGGGTTACGCCCTATGCCCTGCGGGTACAGCTGATGGCACGAGACCAGGGAGGCAGACGTGGGCAGAAGGGACAGAGGTAGGGGGTCACAGGGACGCGCGGAGGACCGCGTGCGAGGGCGAGTGCGGCAGCGCGTGCAGCAACGCCCGCAGCAACGCCCGCAAGGACGCCAGACGCGCGGGTCGGAGAGCAGGCGAGGCCCCGCCTTCGACGTGGACGAGATAGAGGGCTACGCGCGGCGGATCAAGGATGAGGTCAAAGACAACCCGGGGCTCACCGGAGCTGCTTCCGGGCTCGCTGGAGCGGCCTCGGGGCTGGCGGCGGGCGGACTGGCGCACAGGCTAACCGGCGGCGGTGCTTCGGAAGGAGATCCCGGGGATGAGATCAGGGAGCGCCTGGATCTGATGGAGGAGCGCCTGCAACGGCTCGAGGACGAGGTCCGCGCGTTGCGCGAGGGGGGAGAGAGCGCCCCCGAAGATCCGACGGAGCCAGGCCCGGCGCCGGACCCCGAAGGCAACCTGTAGCGCTCCTGCGGGGACGTTCTATATAACGTCCTCCACTATGTCGGCGGCGAGAATGGTCTCCAGGCCGTCGAGGACCTCGTCGGCGTCTAGCACGTAGGTCTCGTATCCCTCGCTCTGCGCCCTGCGCCTCAGAGCGTCCATCACGTTGAGGAGGCAGCCGGCCCCCCACCGGATATCTTCCCCGTCTAGCTGGGAGGTGGCCACGCTGACCACGGCGTCCACGCTGGCGGGCTCGAGCCGGCCGCTCTGTGGATCGGTCACCAGGAAGTCGTTGCGCGTGAGGACGTCCTCCACCACCTCTCTGGCGTCGGGCATGGGGGGAAGGTCGTAAAGGGGCAGGTAGGAGGCGGCGATAACCCTGAGCGCCTTGACCTGGTGGTTGTGGTCTCTCTGCGCGTAATCCTGTATGACCGAGAAAAGCTCCTGAAAGGTGGCTCCATCCGTGGAGTCCGTCATCTGATGCCCTCCTTGGCGCCGATCATGCTCCGACGCGCCATGTATACCCCGGGCACCGCGAAGCTACCCGCGCAAGACCCTCGAAAAATCACTCAAATGGGTGATGCGCCGCGCCTGCACGGCTGACAGAATATTCCCCGGGCCTCGGCTCGCGGCGAAAGTCGGACTACGTTGTTGACAACGCCCTCGCGGACGGGTAGAGTGCCAGGGTTGTTATAGGGTCGCGAAAGGACTGAAGGGACAGATGCACATCCGTGTCACGCACATAGGAAACCCGGTTTTCGGGGGAGAGGTGCGTCCCGAGGTCCGCGCGGTCGCGATGAGAACGTGAGCCTTTAGTTCACACAGATTTCTCAAAGAGGCCCCCGGACACCAGGACCGGGGGCCAAATCTTTTGCTTGAAAAGCAACGGTCCCCATCCTTCCCGAGACGGGCATCACCCGCGAGCAGCCGTCGCGACGAGAGAAGAAGGAGACCGGAGATGAACGGAAGTTGGCACTACGTGATGGGGGATCGAGGCCTGCGCCAGCAGGACCTCGCCCAAAAGGTGGCCGAGCGCGAGAGCTACGCGCGCTCGAAACATAAGTCATCCTTGCGGGCCCGGGTAGCGCGCCGGCTCTTCGAGCTGGCGGTAGCCGCCGAGCGGGAGGAGACCTGGCGCCTAATCTGGGAGAGGCTGGAAGCGAGGGGCCGGTTGTAGAGCCGGTCCCCTCGCGGGGGAAGTAGAAAACGAAGGGAACTGCTCGTGAACGCTTTAGAGCTACGCAACGTACAGAAGAGCTTCAAGAAACGGCGGGGCGAGGTCGTGCACGCCCTAGACTCGGTCTCGCTCGAGGTCGGGCGTGGCGAGGTGGTAGGCATCCTCGGGCCGAACGGCAGCGGCAAGAGCACGCTCGTGCGCGTGGTCTCCACCCTCGTCGTACCCGACGCCGGCTCGGTGGAGGTCTTCGGCGTTGACGCCGTGAGGCACCCGAAGAAGGTGCAGCGGAGCATGAACAGGGTCAGCGTCGAGGCGAGCTTCTTCAAGAAGATGTCGGCTATGGAGAACCTGCTCTACGGCGCGAAGCTCTACGGTGTGACGACCGGCGAGGCACGCCCGAGGATAAAGGAGATCTTCGAGAACATAGGCTTCGCCCACAAGCGGGCGCTGGAGCCGATGGAGCACCTGAGCCGGGGCATGCAGCAGAAGGTGGCGCTCGCGCGGGCCCTCCTGACGAGCCCCATCCTGATGCTCCTCGACGAGCCGACGACGGGCCTCGACCCCAGGAGCAAGAAGGACGTGCAGGACTTCATAAGGCGCATCAAGGAGGCGCACGACTCCTCGATCCTGCTCTGTACACACGATATGGACGAGGCCGAGGAGCTCTGCGAACGCGTCGGCATCATGGTCGACGGCAGAGTCCTGGCTCTCGATAAGCCGGAAGATCTCAAGCGACGCTACGCGAGCAACGGCCGCGTCCCTACCCTGGAGGAGACCTTCATGGCCGCGACCGGCTACTCCGTAGAGGAGGCGTCGGCGGAAGGAGAAGACTGATGCACAACCTGCCCAAACCTTTATGGCTCTCCGAGCTGGTCGCAGTATGGGGCTACGTACAACGCAATTACTTCCTGACCAAGCGCTACCTGATGTGGGAGATCGTCTGGCTCGTCTACGTCACGGTGAACGCCATGGCGATCACCTTCATCGGCGCGGGCGTCGAGGCCGTGGGCGGATCCGTGGACACCAGGTTCCTCATGACTTACCTGCTCGTTGGCGCCCTCCTCTGGAACTACCTCTCGATGCTCTTCGACGTGCTCTCCGAGACGGTGAGCTGGGAGCGGTGGGAGGGGACTATCGAGTACACTTTCATGAGCCCCTCGAGCCGCGTGACCCACCTCCTCGGGATGGGCTTCTACGCGGTCATCTACGGCATCCTGCAGACGGTGGTCACCCTTGGCGTCTGCTACCTGTTCTTCGACCTCGACCTCTCGCACGCGAACTACTGGGGCGCCCTCTTGATACTCGCGGTGTGCAGCGTCTCGCTCGTCGGCTTCGGCGTAGTCGCCGCCGTGCTGCCGCTGCTCTCCCCCGAAAAGGGCCAGCAGGTCAGCTACATAGTCTCGTCCGTGCTGCTGCTCGTCTCCGGCGTCTACTACGAGGTGGACGTGCTCCCGGGCTGGATGCAGGCCATAGCTACCGTCTCCCCCGTCACCTACGCGCTACAGGGTGCGAGGGCTGCCCTGCTCGAAGGGGCCGGCGCCGCGGAGCTCTGGAGCAGCATCTGGCCGCTCCTGATCATGGGCGTGGTCTTCGTCCCACTCGGGCTCTTCGTCTTCCACCTCGGCGAGACCTACGCCAAGCGCACCGGTAAGCTCAAGAGGAGCGGATAGAAAGCTTCAGGTATCAGGTAAACCGCTGATACCTGAAGCCTATCCCAAACCCTCGTAGATCTCGTCGAGGGAGAGCCTCGTTTCGGGGCAGGGGATCGGGACGAAACCTTCGTCGGCTACCCCGCCCTGACGCCACTCGCCGGCCTCGTCGCGCCAGTGGCGCTCGACCCAGCGGCGGTTCTGGTCCACGATCAGGTAGGCTCGCAGGCTCGGGATCTTGCGGTAGGTGAACGCCTTCTCGCGCCGATCTATTGACTCGGTGCTCGGCGACGTGATCTCAACGATCAGGCAGGGGGCATGCTGATAGAGCGCTTCGTCGTCGGCTTCATCATCGCCACAGACCACCGTCATGTCGGGGTAGTAAAAGACGTCGTCGGTGGCTCGTAGCATCATGTCGCTGCCGTAGACACGACACTCGCCGCCGCGGGCCGCGTTCCAGAGGATTGCCAGGACATTGGCGGCGATCGCGTTGTGTCTGGTGGTGCCGCCTGCGTGCGCGTAGTTCATGCCTGCCACGTACTCGTGGCGAACGGTGCTCTCCGCTTCGAGCGCCAGGTACTCCTCGACGGTCGGAAGCTTGTGTGGCTTGGTGGACTCTGCCATGAAACCAGTATAACTTGGCGTCCGGGCGCGGCCACCGGCAAAACAAGAGGGGCGGCTTCTCCCGCCCCTCGAAACCTCGCGGACCCGACCGGCCCGCTACTGCGCCGTTAACACGGACATCGGCTGCCGGGGTTGTTGTACTTCTCGTCCTGACGGTGGCGGTAGAACTCCCCGCGGCTCATCGGCGGCTTCTCCGGGTGGGTCGCCGTGTGGAGGAGCAGGTAGCGGTCGTAGGCGTTCTCGCCCGAGATTTCCCTCAGGTACTCCCACGCGTAGCTCAACGGTTTGAGCAGAGCGTTCATCGTGTCCTAGCCCCGTGCACCGACCGGTTCGCGCTCGATCTCCCTGCCCTCCGAGTCGAGGTGCGACTCTTCCCAGGGGACCTCGCTCAACTCGGGCTCCTTGGCGCCCCTGATAATGCCGAACCACACGCGGGCGGCGTCAAGGATCACGATGATGATCATGACCGCGAACAGTATGGAGAGTATCCCGTCCACCGTCGTGTTCACCAGGATCTGATGCGCGTCCTGGACACTCTCGGCTTTCAGGGCCTTCAAGGTGTCGTTCAGCTTGCCGGCCTCGATAGATTGCACAGCGGCCGCTCTCTGGGCGAAGAAGCCGATCGCGGGGTCCGTGGAGAAGATCTTCTGGTAGCTCGCCGTTAGCGTCACGGCGGCGTCCCACGCGAGGGGCAGCGCCGTAACCCAGGCGTAGCGGAGCTTGCCCATCTTGATCAGGATGGTCGTCCCGACCGTCAGCGCTACGGCCGCCAGGAGCTGGTTCGCTATGCCGAAGAGCGGGAAGAGCTGGTTGATGCCGCCCAGAGGATCGTTGACGCCGGCGTAGAGGAAGTATCCCCAGGCCGCGACGATCAGGGCGCTCGCCACGAGGTTGGCCGGCAGCCAGGAGGTGCGGGCGAAGGGCCGCCAGACGTTGCCGACGAGGTCCTGGATCATGAACCGCCCTACCCGCGTTCCCGCGTCTACCGTGGTCAGTATGAACAACGCTTCGAACATTATGGCGAAGTGGTACCAGAACGCCTGCAGCGCGGTGCCGCCGATGACGGAGGAGAAGATCTGGCTTATCCCCACCGCGAGGGTCGGGGCGCCTCCTGTCCTGCCGATGATGGTGTCCTCGCCAACGGCGTTGGCGGTCTGCTGCAAGGTCTCCGGGCTCACCGAGAACCCGAAGCCGTTCACGGCCTGGGATGCGGACTGGACCGTGTCACCGAGGAGAACGGGGTTGGCGTTCATCGCGAAGTACACGCCGGGGTCCAGCGTGGTCGCGGCGATCATGGCCATCACCGCCACGAAAGACTCCATGAGCATCGCCCCGTAGCCGATCATGCGCACCTGCGACTCTTTCTGGATGAGCTTGGGCGTCGTCCCCGAAGATATGAGCGCGTGGAACCCGGAGAGCGCCCCGCAAGCTATGATGATGAAGACGAACGGGAAGAGCGCCCCGGCGAACACCGGGCCCTGGCCGTTGAAGGCGAACTCCGTGAACCTGGGCATTTGCATCGGGGGAAGCGTTATGGCAATGCCGACTGCGAGCAGGATTATGGTCCCGACCTTCATGAAGGTCGAGAGGTAGTCGCGCGGGGCGAGGAGGAGCCAGACGGGCAAGACCGATGCTACGAAGCCGTAGACGACGAGGGCGAGGACGAGCTGGTTGGGCGTGAACGTCCACGCCTCGGCGTAGGCTGAGCTCTCGGAGATCCAACCTCCGCCGAGGATCGCGAGTATCAGGAGCGCTACGCCTATAACCGTGACCTCGAGCACCCGCCCCGGCCGCAAGAACCGCAAATATACGCCCATGAGCAGGGCTATCGGGATGGTCATCGCGAGCGAGAACGAGCCCCATGGCGAAGCCGCGAGCGCGAGCACCACGACGAGGGCGAGCACAGCGAGCAATATGACCATGATCGAGAGTACCGCGATGAGCGCCGCCGCTCCCCCGACCGGTCCGATCTCATCGCGCGCCATCTGCCCGAGCGACTTGCCGTCCCTCCTCATGGAGAAGAAGAGGATCGTCATGTCCTGCACGGCGCCCGCGAAGATGACGCCGACGATGATCCAGATCGTGCCTGGCAAGAACCCCATCTGCGCCGCCAGCACCGGCCCGACGAGCGGACCTGCCCCGGCTATCGCCGCGAAGTGGTGCCCGAAGAGCACCCTCTTGTCCATCGGCTCGAAGTCGCGGCCGTTGTTGAGCCGTTCTCCGGGCGTGGCCCGCGAGTTGTCGGTCTCGAGCACCCTGGTCTGGATGAAGCGAGCGTAGAACCTGTAGGCGATGGCGTAGGAGGCGATCGCCGCGAAGAGTAACCACCCCGCGTTGATAGTCTCGCCCCGCGCCAGGGCCAGCATACCCCAGCAAACGGCCCCAACGATAGCGACGAGCACCCACACGCCGTACCGGCCCAGACGGTTACCCATGAGACCCTCCTACTTGTTCCCAAACTTCCTTTGTGCTTTATAACCCAACGGAAGCCGTAATAAACACGCGCGCTCCGCCGCTACAGGCGCTGCGAGAGGAGCTGCGGGGCCGTCAGGCAGACGAGGAAGACCAGAACAGCGCAGATGATCGTCGGGTAGGCGAAGA
>JBJMIY010000204.1:0-8835 GCA_045806605.1 Rubrobacteraceae bacterium | reverse complement strand
GAGCACATCGAGATTGTCCTTCGGTCGGAAGCCGCATGATTTTCAGCACGCTGCCTTCGGCAGCTTGTCAGCACGCCTCCCTACGGTCGGCTTCTCAGCACGGCGCCTGGCTTCACCAGACGTCTTCGCAGCACGCTCGGGCCTTTAGTAAAGGCCCTCGCTTTCAGCTATTAACTCTGCGCTGGCACTTGCTGACAAGCCTGCGACCGAAGGGAGCAGGCGTGCTGAAAAGCGAGGCCCGCAAGGGCCGAAGCGTGCTGAAAGCTGCCCGGCTTTCAGCCGGGCAGCGTGCTGACAAGCGGAGGCCCGCAGGGCCGGAGCGTGCTACCTAGCTGACCCGCTCGAAGACGGCGGCGATACCCATACCCCCGCCGATGCAGAGGGTCACGAGGCCGTACTGGCCGCCCGTGCGGTCGAGGTAGTGCAGGAGCTTGACGGTGAGCACGGCACCGGTGGCTCCGATGGGGTGTCCGAGCGCGACCGCGCCGCCTACCGGGTTGAGCTTCTCTTCCGGCACCCCGAGCTCGCGTCCGACGGCGATGGCTATGGAGGAGAAGGCCTCGTTCGCCTCGACGGCGTCGAGATCGTCGACGCTCAGGCCGGCCTTCTTCAGGGCCATGCGGGAGGCGGGGATCATGCCGGTGCCCATGACGGACGGGTCGACGCCGGCCACGGCGGCGGAGACGAGCCTGCCGGCTACGGGGAGGCCCAGCTCCCCGGCCTTCCTCTCGCTGGAGACTAGCATCATGGCCGCGCCGTCGTTGATGCCGCTGGCGTTGGCCGCGGTCACCGTGCCGCCGTCCTTCTTGAAGACCGGCTTGAGCTTCTGCAGGCCCTCGACGCTAGCGGTCGGGCGGATGTGCTCGTCGTCGGTGAACTGGATGGTCTCCTTCTTCTGCTTCACCTCGACGGGTACGATCTGGCCGTCGAAATGCTCCTCTTCGTGCGCCTTGGCCGCCCGCTGGTGGCTGCGCACGGCGTAGGCGTCGGACTCCTCGCGGGTGATCCCGTACGCCTCGGCGACGTTCTCGGCCGTAACGCCCATGTGGTAGTTGTTGAAGACGTCCCAGAGGCCGTCGTAGACCATGTGGTCGTAGATCTTGGCGTCGGGCATCCCCATCCTGTAGCCGTAGCGGCCCTTGGTCATGAGGAACGGCGCCATATCCATGTTCTCGATGCCGCCGGCGAGAACCACGTCCGCGTCACCGAGCGCTATCTCCTGCGCCGCGGAGACTATGGCCTGCAAGCCGGAGCCGCACATCCTGTTGAGCGTCATCCCGGGCACCTCGACAGGCAGACCGCTCTTTATGCCGACCTGCCGTCCCGGGTTCATGCCCTGGCCCGCCGAGAGGATGTTGCCGACGATTACCTGGTCAACCTGCTCGCCCTCTACGCCGGAGCGGGAGAGGACCTCCTGTCCGACGGTGGATCCGAGATCCGTCGCCGGGACGTCCTTGAGCGCCCCCCCGAAGGTGCCGATGCCCGTCCTCAAGGGTGTCGAGATGACGATCTCGCCGTTGCCGTTACCGTTGCCGAAGCTCATGTATGCTCCTTCCCTCTGAATCTTGTCTAAGAGGATACACCAAAAAACGAGGCTCGGGCCCTTACAAGGGCCCGAGCCTCGCGGGTTCCACTACGGTACTTCTTCCGTTACTTCCTGGCGCTCCTCTGAGCCTCATCCAGGCTGCCCCTGTAATAGGAGAACATGGAGTTCAGGAACTCCGTGTAGGCGTTCACCGACTCCTGGGTGAGAGCCTGGGAGGCCTCCTGCTGCTTGCGTTGCTGCTCGATGAGGTCCTCAGCCAGAGCCCTGTTGCTCTCGGCCTGGGTGCGCAGGTTGTTGATGACGCCGTTGAAGAAGTCCTGGGTGAGCTGCGCGTTGAGCTCCTGGGCCGATACGGACCGGTCGGCGAGGGCCTGGTAGGACTCCTTGATCGCCTCGGCGAACTTCTCAGCCGCCTCGTTTACCTGCTTCTGCTGTCTCTCATCCATTAAACCTGGCTCCTCTCCTACGTCACGCTCACGGTTTTCTTTACCCCGTCAGAGCGCTATTTACACCTGAGAACGAGCTTCCCACCGTAACGAAAGGGGAGCAAGCCGAAACCTGCTCCCCCCCATCGTTCTTCTGTGGCTCTCTTTACCTGACGGCCTTCTTGGCGGCCTCGAGGCCCTCCTTGTAGTAGGAGAGGGGCGCGTATGCCAGGTCCACGTAGGCGTCGACAGACTCCTCCAGGAGAGTCTGGACGGCGTCGCGCTGCCTCTCGACCCGCTCCACGAGCTCCTGCGTGAGCGCCCGGTTGCTCTCGGCCTGGTAGCGGAGCTCCTTGATCGAGTCGTCTACCAGCTCCTGCGCGAAGCGCACGTTGCGCTCCTGCAGATCGACCGCGTGATCCACGACCGTCACGAACGAATCCCGCGTCGTCTCCGCGAGCCGCTCCGCTGCCTTGTTAGCCTTGTCCATGTTAGCCACTGCCAACTCCTTTCCCCGCCGCTACTTCTCGTCTTCGCTCTCGGGCCGCGGCGGCCTGCCCGTGTAGAGCCGGAAGAAGTTGTCCATGGTCTTCTGGTACTGCTCGAGCGACTTGGCCCAGAAGTCGAGGTAGGCCCGGCCCGCATCCGTGATGGTGTACATCCGGCGCGCAGGCCCACCCCTGGAAGTCTCCCAGGTGGACTCGACAATGCCTTCTTTCTCCATCTGCCGTAGCGTGCGGTATAGCGTCCCAGGGTTCATCGCCTCGAACCCAAAGGCCGCCGCTCGCTCCATTAACTCGTACCCGTACGAGTTCCACTCCCGTAATGAGAGCAGTATGACCGGTACCAGCCAGTTACGCGGCCGCGCCTCAACCCCCCGGAACTCGCGCTCCCGGGCCTCGGCGTCAACCTTGCGTTCCTCGTTGTCCATGACTCTCTCTTCCATCCCTATGTGTATTTTACATATATGTACTGCACCGTCAAGGGTGCAGATGGAATATTTTCTGCAATTGTAGCGCTTTGCGCCTGGGCTCTCAGGGAGCATCCTGCATTGCGTTACCTGGGATACTGTTTCCGTTTATATGCGCGATGTACATAGTTTGCGACGGATTTTTCCTGTCAATAAACTTGGGATACAGAAGGTTTACGGGAAGGGAGGCGTCAGTGGGCACTTTGAAAGAAGCGGTGGTGGTCGTCACGGGGGCGAGCCGGGGCTTAGGGGCTGCCATAGCGGAGGAGTTGGGGAGTAGTGGGGCGCACGTGGTGGTCAACTACTCGCGGAGCAAGGAGCCGGCGGACGAGGTTGTCGCCCGGATCGAGGAGGGTGGGTCGCGGGCGATAGCGGTGCAGGCTGACGTCTCGGACCCCGAGGAAGCCCAGGCCCTCGTAGACAAGACGATAGAGGAGTTCAACCGGATAGACGTGCTGGTCAACAACGCCGGCATAAACATAGACAGGACGCTTAAGAAGCTCTCTGTAGAAGACTGGGACAAGGTCATCCAGGTTGACTTGAACAGCGCCTTCTACACGGTACACGCCGCGTTACCGCACATGATGGAACAGGGTGGGGGCAAGATCATCAACATGAGCTCCTTCGTGGGCGAGGCGGGCAACATCGGCCAGGCCAACTACTCGGCGGCCAAAGCGGGCCTGCTCGGCTTTACCAAGACCGCGGCCAAGGAGCTCGCCCGCAGCGGGATCACCGTGAACGCTATCTGCCCCGGCTTCATAGAGACGGACATGGTCGCCAGCATCCCCGAAGAGGCGAGATCCAAGCTCCTGAAGACGGTTCCCCTCGGCCGCTTCGGCCAACCCGACGAGATAGCCCGCGCCGTGCGCTACCTCATCGAGGACGGCGACTACATTACAGGCCAGGCCCTCGACATAAACGGCGGGGTCTACATAAGAACGTAGCAGCACGATGAGTCAGCGATTCGAAGCCCCCGCCCCCACCGGCGGGGGCTTCCGTCTCTGACACGTGAACCTACGTCTCCAGACAAACAGAGACCCTGAAACCGTATACAATACCAGCGTAAAGATACGCTCTATGCGAGTGCTTCTGACACCTAAATACTTTAAGCGCATATCTACGCTGGACACATAAATTCATTTCGTATACAATTAATTAGCATGTAACAAACTCCACACCCTTCGGGGCGTGAGGAGGAATGTTCGGCTAGCAAGAAAGGTGAACCTTGTGAGACTCAGCGGGCGGGTAGCGGTCGTGACGGGTGCTGCGCGGGGCATCGGGGCTGCCGAAGCGATCCGGCTTGCGCAGGAGGGTGCCAACATTGCGGTGGTGGACCTCTCTGCGGAGGCGGCTCGGGAGACGGTGGAGGCGGTAGAGGCGGCTGGTGTCGAGGCGCTCGCTGTCGCGTGCGACGTCTCAAGCGCGCAGCAGGTCGAGGCGGCCTTCGAGGAGATAGCGAACCGCTTCGGACGGATCGACATCCTGGTCAACAACGCTGGGGTCTTGCGGGACAACCTCGCCTTCAAGATGAGTGAGGAGGACTGGGACACGGTTCTGGACGTGCACTTGAAGGGGAGCTTTCTCTGTTCGAAGGCGGCGCAGAAGTACATGGTGGAGCAGGAGTACGGCAAGATCGTGATGACCAGCTCGATCGTGGCTCTGGGCAACAGGGGGCAGGCCAACTACTCGTCGGCCAAGGCGGGATTGCAGGCGCTGGCGAGGACGCTGGCGCTCGAGCTGGGGCGGTTCAACATCAACGTCAACGCGGTCGCTCCGGGCTGGATCGAGACGGAGATGACCAAGGAGGCCGCGGAGCGCGCCGGCATGACCATGGAGGACATGAAGGAGCGGTTCTCCAAGAACATCCCGCTCAAGCGCTTCGGGAGGGTAGAGGACGTGGCCAACGTCGTCGCCTTCCTCGTCTCGGACGAGGCCTCGTACATCAGCGGCGAGACGATCTACGTCGCCGGCGGCCCTTCGAGCTCGGTGATTTAGAGCACGCTACGCCCTTACGGGCTTCGCTTGTCAGCACGCTCCGGCCTAGCGGCCTCCGCTTGTCAGCACGCCTCCCTACGGTCGGCTTGTCAGCACGGCGCCTGGCTTCACCAGACGCCTTCTCAGCACGCTCGGGCCTGGCGGCCCTCGCTTGTTAGGTATTGGGGTGGGGAGGGAACTTCCCGCCTTTTATTTTTGTTGTTTTTGGGCTTTGCGGTCTACTGTTATGGCGAGGATGGCTGCGGCGAGGAGCAGGGCGGCCACGATGGCGTAGGCCTTGCCGATGCCGAGGCGGTCGGCGGCGATCCCGAGCGCGGGGGGTATGATCAGGGTCGCGCAGCCGACGGTCAGCGCTATACGCGAGGTGGCGAGGTCAATGACGTGGGAGGCCGCGCCGGTCGCCAGGGAGGCGCCGAGAGGGTAGAGGTTGCCGATCCCAAGACCCGCGACGAACAGGCCCGCCACACTCGCGAGCGTCGCCGCGCTCGCGGGGGGTAAGATCTGAGGCGCGAGCCAGAACGGCAGGAAGCCCGCGGCCGAAAGGGTAACCGCCCCCACGAGAAGTACACCGGGACGCACCCTGCGGGCCAGACGGCTGCCGACTACCCGGCCGAGGAGGAGGGCGACGAAGTAGGCGCCCATGAGCGTCGCGGCGTCGGCGGCCTCGAGGCCGACCTCTCCCTCCAGGAAAGAGGATCCCCAGTAGGCCACGCTCCACTCGACAGCCGTGCAGAAGAAGATCACCGCGCACCAGCCCCAGAAGACGGCTGGCAGTACGCGGCTACCCACTCCCCCATCGTCCGCTTCCTTTCGGTCCGCCGCAGGCTTCGCGCTCGGGATTGGGGCGCGCCCGAGGAAGAGGGAGATGGCCGCCAGGAGCACCGCGGTGAAGAGGAGGGCGCCGCGCCAGCCGGGGAACTCGGTGCGCGAGAAGGCCCCGACCAGCAGCGGGGCTAGTATGGCGGCCGCTCCGGCCACCACGTTGGCCTCGGAGATGGCCGCCGCCCTCCACTCCCCGTGCAGGTCAGAGAGGGCGGCCTGAGCACTCATCAGGAGCAGGCTCGCGCAGAAGCCTGTAAGCAAGGTGGCCGCGAGGCTCGCTGCAATGCCGTTCGCGGCGGCAAGCCCCGCTGCACCGGCCGCCATCCCTACCGCGCCGCCCCAGAGCGTCTTGCGTCTGCCCAGGAAGCGCGCCGGGCGGTCGCCGAGCAACCCGGTGAACAGGACGCCAAGGGCGAAGGCGCCGAAGTGGAGCCCCGCGGCGCCGTAGCCAAGAGAGAGGTCCTCGCGCAGGAACGGGATGACCGGGCCCAGAGACGCCTGCACGTACATGAAGTACCCGACCAGGAGGTAGGCCAGCCAGGTCGAAGACGTGCGCGTGAAGGAGCTCGTCGAGGTCGCTCCATGGTCAGGGAAAGCGTCGGTGCGTGGCTCGCTACTCACCGGCACATGTTAACCCCCAGCCGTCGGGCGAGCCGGGGTACCGGTTATGGAGGCGACTCTCCTTCCCGCCCCCCAAGTACGGTGAGCTAGCGGAAGGCCGGGATGCCGGTTATGGCGTGGCCAAGAATGAGGGTGTGGACCTCGTCGGTCCCCTCGTACGTCCTCACGCTCTCCAGGTTGTTGGCGTGGCGCATGATGGGGTAATCGAGCGTCACGCCGTTGCCGCCGAGTATGGTGCGCGCTTCGTGCGTGATCTTGATCGCCTCGCGCACGTTGTTGAGCTTGCCGAAGGAGATCTGCTCCGGCCTCAACGTCCCTGCGTCTTTCATGCGCCCGAGGTGCAGCGCCAGGAGCGTGCCCTTCTCGACCTCGAGCATCATGTTGACGAGCTTCTCCTGGGTGAGCTGGAAGGCGGCCACGGGCTTGCCGAACTGCTCGCGCTCACTCGCATACTCGAATGCGCACTCGAACGAGTCTCTTGCCGCGCCCATCGAGCCCCAGATGATGCCGTAGCGCGCCTCGTTGAGGCACGCGAAAGGACCCTTGAGTCCCTCGGCGCCGGGCAGCATCGCCTCGGCGGGGAGACGGACGTCCTCGAAGGAGAGGTCGCACTGCACCGAGGCTCGCATGGACAGCTTGCCGGTTATGTCTCTGGCCGTGAAGCCGGGGGCGTCGGTAGGAACGAGGAAGCCGCGGACGGGGTTGCCTTCTTCGCCGGTCCTGGCCCACACGACGGCTACGTCGGCGATGGTTCCCATCCCGATCCAGCGTTTCTCGCCGTTCAACACCCAGTCCGAGCCTTCTCTGCGGGCTAAGGTCTTCATGCTGGCGGGGTCGGAGCCTGCGGTGGGCTCGGTGAGGCCGAAGCAGCCTATCGCTTCGCCGCGCGCCATAGGCGGGAGCCAGCGCTCCTTCTGCTCCTCTGAGCCGAACTTGTGGATCGCGCTCATCGCCAGCGACCCCTGCACCGAGACGAAGGTTCTCAACCCCGAGTCCCCCGCCTCGAGCTCCATGCACGCCAGGCCGTAGGCCACCGCGCTCTTGCCCGCGCAGCCGTAGCCTTTCAGGTGCATCCCGAGCAGCCCCAGAGCGCCCATCTCGGGTACGAGCTCGCGCGGGAAGTGAGCCCTCTCGAACCAGTCTCTTATGTTGGGCCGTATCCTGTCATCGACGAAGGCGCGGACCCCGGCCCGGACCTCCTTCTCCTCCTCGGAGAGGTGGGCGTCTACGTTCAGGAAGTCGTGCGGGCCGGGGCGTCCCGGCGTCCGCCCGTCCCCGTCCGTCCCGCGGTCCGTCTGCGCTGTGGTCATGGCTTTAGCCTCTCCTTGTATCCGCTGCGCGACTGAATTCTCACACAAATACGAGGCCGGGTCGCTAAACTAGTGTGCATGGGACAAGCGAAGAACGTGCCGTTTGGGGAGATAGAGTGGACCGACGACGCGCCCGGCATCCGGGCCAGGGAGGCCGAGGTGGATGGGGCGCGCTGGGCGATAGTTCGCTACGGCGAAGGCGCAAGGCGCGAGGAGTGGTGCGAAGAGGGCCACCGCGGCTACGTCGTAGAGGGTGAGATCGAGTACGAGTTCGACGACGGCCGCGAGCCGCTGCGGGCCTCCGGAGGTGAGGCGTTCCTGCTCCCGCCTGCCCCTCTTGGCAGCGGGGCGCACCGGGGTCGCAACCTCGCCTCCGGCCCGACGCGACTATTCCTCATAGACGACCATCCGGACAAGCAGGCGTGAAGCTACCCCTCGAAGGCGTGCGGATCCTGGATCTCTCCCGGGTTCTTGCCGGGCCGTACGCAACGATGGTGCTTGGGGACCTCGGGGCGGACGTGATCAAGGTCGAGCACCCCGAGCGCGGCGACGATACCCGCCACTGGGGGCCGCCCTTCACGGGCGGCGAGTCTGCTTACTTCCTGTCCGTCAACCGTAACAAGCGTTCGATCTCCGCTGACCTCAAAGAGCCAGAGGATCTGGAGAAGATAAAGCAGCTTGCTGCCGGTGCGGACGTCGTGATCGAGAACATGAAGCGTGGAGCGCTGGAAAAGTTCGGTCTCGGCTATGAGGAGTTGAGGGAGGCAAACCCCGGCCTCGTCTACTGTTCCATCACCGGCTTCGGGCCAGGGAAAGACGGGCAACGGCCCGGCTACGACTTCCTGGTGCAGGCTCGAGCGGGCATCATGGGGATAACCGGCTTCCCCGAGCCGGCGGGTCAGCCAACGAAGGTTGGCGTCGCTATCGCGGACATCGTCTGCGGCCTTTACGCCGCGACAGCGATACTGGCAGCGTTGCGCCGGCGCGACGCTACGGGAGAAGGCGCGCGAATCGAGGTGCCGCTCTTCGAGAGCACACTCGGTTGGCTCGCCAACAGGGGCCAAGAATACCTGGTCTCGGGCGAGGACACAGGCCGCATGGGCAACGGCCACCCGACGATAGTCCCCTACCAGACCTTCGACGCCT
>JBJMIY010000203.1:0-4371 GCA_045806605.1 Rubrobacteraceae bacterium | reverse complement strand
GCCCGTACGCCACAACGTAGCGAGGCCGAGGGCATGGGCCGTGAGTTGCATGTTCTGCACGGCGGCAGCGCACGCGGCGTAGTTCTCTAGCGTTTCTACCTCGTCGCGGCCGGCCTTCGAGATCACGGCAATAACGACGGGCGCGCGGAAAGCTTTCTTGCGTTCGCGGCTGATCCTGCCTGCCGCCATCTCCTCGCTCTCCCCATCGGCTTCGGCCTGGAGGCGGGCGATATCTGCCCGCAGGCGGGCCAACTCGCCGCGGCCCTTCCCGGTAAAGACGTGGAAGCGCCACGGCTCGGTGAGCCTGTGGTTGGGCGCGTGGACGGCGCTATCGAGGATGCGCTCGACGAGCTCTCCCGGGACAGGGTCCTGCTTCACGCGCCCCATACTCTGGCGCGTCTCTATGGCCTGGATCACATCCATCATGCGCTGTATTTTATCGGGCATCGAGGCGGCACAACTGCGAGAATTCACATATCATGGCGCGGCACACCGCGGTACGCACAGGAGGGAGTTCCCGTGGCAAAGAGCAAGGTTACGGTCGTGGGCGCCGGCAACGTCGGCGGGACGACGGCCCAGAGGCTGGCGGAGCGCAACTACGCAGACGTGGTCCTCGTGGACATAGTCGAGGGCCTGCCGCAGGGCAAGGCGCTGGACATCCTGGAGAGCGGACCCGTGATCGGCTTCGACTCGAACGTGATCGGCACCAACGGCTACGAGGAGAGCGCGGGCTCGGACGTGGTCGTGATAACCAGCGGGAGTCCCCGCAAGCCGGGGATGAGCCGCGACGACCTCCTCAAGACCAACCAGAACATCGTCTGGAGCGTAACCGAGGAGGTGGTCAAGTACTCGCCGGAGACGATCCTGGTGATGGTCGCGAACCCGCTCGACGCGATGTGCCACGTCGCGATGGAGGTAAGCGGCTTCCCGCGCGAGCGGGTAGTCGGGATGGCGGGCATCCTCGACACGGCCCGCTACCGCACGTTTATTGCCCAGGATCTTCGAGTCTCGGTGCGGGACGTCTACGCGCTCGTCCTCGGCGGACACGGGGACACGATGGTCCCTCTGCCGAGCATGGCGACCGTCGGCGGGGTGCCGATCACCAAGTTGCTGCCCCGGGAGCGCGTAGGGGAGATCGTGGACCGCGCCCGCAACGGCGGGGCGGAGATAGTAAGTCTGCTGCAGAGCGGCAGCGCCTTCTACGCGCCGTCCGCGGCCGCAGCCGAGATGGTGGACGCCATCCTGCTCGATCAGAAGCGCATCCTCCCCTGCGCCGCCTACCTGCAGGGCGAGTACGGCATAGAAGACCTGTTCGTCGGCGTCCCCGTCAAGCTCGGAGCCTCCGGCGTCGAGGAGATAATCGAGCTCGATCTGCAGGAGGACGAGCTCGATGACCTCAGGAACAGCGCCGGAGCGGTGCGCGAGCTGGTCGAAGTGTTGCACGGTTAAAGCGCGAGGGGTGCGAGCAGGATTCGCGCATCCCGCCCCTACCCCAAGTCCTCAGACGGGCCTGTACTGCCCGAAGACCCCGCGCAAGACATCAGAGACCTCACCCACCGTTGCGAGATTCGCGAGCGCCTCCTTAGTCGGGTAGAGCAGGTTGTCGGAGCTTTCGGCTGCGGCCCCGAGGTCGGCCAGCGCGCGCTCGACGGCGGCGTTGTCTCTCGTCTCTTTGAGCTCGACCAGCCGCTCGGACTGCCGCTCCCGGATGGATTCGTCCACCGTGTGCAGGTCCATGTCGGGGTCGTCGGCTTCGCTCGCGTAACGGTTGACGCCGACGATTGTGCGCTCTCCCCTCTCGACCTCACGCTGGTAGCGGTAAGCGGAATCCTCGATCTCGCGCTGCATGTAGCGCTCTTCGATGGCGCGGACGCTGCCTCCCAGAGCGTCTATGCGCCGGATGTACTCCCACGCCTCCTCCTCGACGGCGTCGGTCAGCGCCTCCACGTAGTAGGAGCCGGCCAGAGGGTCGGCTGTGCCTGTGAGGCCACCCTCGTGAGCGAGGATCTGCTGGGTACGGAGCGCGACGCGAGCGCTCCTCTCGGTCGGGAGCGCCAGCGCCTCATCGAAGGCGTTGGTGTGCAGGCTCTGGGTTCCGCCCATGACCGCCGAGAGCGCCTGCACCGTGGTGCGGACTATGTTGTTCTCGGCCTGCTGGGCGGTGAGGGATGAGCCTGCTGTCTGGGTGTGGAAGCGGAGCTTCAGGCTCCTCTCGTCGGTCGCGCCGAAGCGCTCCTTCATGATGGTAGCCCACATACGCCGCGCGGCCCGATATTTCGCAACCTCTTGAAACAGGTCGTTGTGGGCGTTGAAGAAAAAGGAGAGGCGGGGGGCGAACTCGTCGACTTCGAGTCCGGCATCGAGCGCCGCTTCGACGTAGGCTATGGCGTTTGAGAGGGTGAACGCGAGCTCCTGGACGGCGGTACTCCCGGCCTCGCGGATGTGGTAGCCGGAGATAGAGATCGTGTTCCACCGCGGAAGCTCGCGGGCGCAGTAGGCGAAGGTGTCGGTCGTGATCCTCATCGATGGTTCGGGCGGGTAGATGTAGGTTCCGCGCGCCAGGTACTCCTTGAGGATGTCGTTCTGCGTCGTGCCTGTTATGTCCTCTTTGTTCACGCCCTGTTCCTCGGCGACAAGCGCGTAGAGGAGCAGGAGAATAGAGGCTGTGGCGTTTATCGTCATGGAGGTCGAGACCTCGCGCAGGGGTATGCCCTCGAAGAGGTCCCGCATGTCGAGCAGGGAGTCTACGGCTACGCCGACCTTGCCTACCTCACCGAGAGCGAGTTCGTGGTCGGAGTCGCGGCCCATCTGTGTCGGGAGGTCGAAAGCGACGGAGAGGCCTGTCTGGCCGTTCGCCGTGAGGTATTTGAAGCGGGCATTGGTCTCTTTCGCCGTCCCGAAGCCCGCGTACTGGCGCATCGTCCACGGCCTGCCGCGGTACATGCTCGGGTATATGCCTCTCGTGTAGGGGTACTCGCCCGGGTCCCCGAGCCTCTCTTCGTAGTCGAAGCCCTCTCCCAGGTCCTCGGGCCTGTAGACGGGTTTGACCTCGATGCCGGACTCCGTGCGCCGTTCGTCTACGTCCATGTCCCGCACACCTCTCTCATCGGGCCCTGTCCGGTAATTCTACTAGCTCGGTGAGGACTCCGAAGGCGCCCTTGGGGTGGACGAAAGCTGTCCGCGTCCCCCCCACGCCCACCTTCGGCTCCTCGTCCACGAGCCGGGCACCGCTGCTCTTGAGCCTGGCCATCGCGGCCTCGAGGTCTTCAACCTCGAAAGCGACGTGGTGCAAGCCTTCGCCACGCCTTGCCAGGAATTTGCCGACGGGTGAGTCGGGGCGCGTGGGTTCCATCAACTCGACCGCAGACTCGCCGACCCGGAACATAGTGGCTACTATGCCCTGTCCTTCGACCGTCTCCGGCCCGCTGAGCTCAACGTCGAAGTTTGCTTCGTAGAAGCGAGACGCGACCTCTATGCTCTGTACCGCGTAACCAAGGTGGTGGATCTTCTCGAGCATGCTCTCCCTCCGTCGGCGGCAACCAGATTGTAGCCAAAGCAGGGGAAGCGGACATTCCGCTAGAATTCATGGAGCAGGCAAAGAGGAGGATGTTGGGGATGGCGCAGGGCGTGATGGGAAGGATCGCGGAGCTCACGCGAGAGCGAGAGCGGCTTCTCGCCCGCGAAGCCGGGCACCATGCGACCCGCGAGGATAAGGAACGGCTCAGCCAGATAGACCACGATCTGCAGGTCTTGTGGGACCTGAGGCGCCGCGAGCTGGCCGGGGAAACCGTTGACCTCGACGAGGATTACTTCGACCGGTACGATATCGACCCCGGCGACGACGCGCCGGACCAGTACCGGTAGGAGAAGGAGGGGTTCGCGTAAGGCGCTTCGTGAGGCGCCTCAATTCTCAGAATCGAAGCCGGGTGTTGATGTCCGCCCACTCGGCCGCCGAGGAGGCCCGGTCGATTACCTTCTTTAGCTCTAGCATGTCGTCCTCGGAGAAGGCGGGTCTGCGGGCGTCGGCCACGAAGTTGAGAACGAGCCCGTCGGCGTAACGGACGACCACCTTGGTTATGCCGCCCTGCGAACCGGCCGGGCCGCTCATCTCCCTGTGTCTCTCTATGCCGTGCAAGCTCTCCCCCTAGTCCCTCTGAGCCTGGCGGACGCTGTGGGCGATCGAGTCCAGATAGGTCGACATCATGTGCAGCTCGTAGGCCTTGAACTCCCCGCGGAGCCGGGGCCGGAATGTGTCGTAGTCGCCGTTGTCGTACTCGATAACGATCTCGCTTATCCCGTTAGGGTCCATGCCCTCCGCCATGTCGAGCGGGCTGCCCCGCCACTCCCTGTCTCTTCCCTCCAAAGAACGCT
>JBJMIY010000202.1:0-3142 GCA_045806605.1 Rubrobacteraceae bacterium | reverse complement strand
GAGCTCACGGGCTTCGTGCAGCCGCTCGCCGGCGAGTTCGTCGCCGACAGAGAGCTCTTCTCTTCCATCCCGTTCCTTACAGGCTACGCGGTGGAGACCGGGATCATGATAGATGTCCTGAAGATGATCGGGCTCGACGCCATGGCGCAGGTGGACCTCGGCACGCGCCAGAACAGGCACCAGCCCTTGCGCGACCTCTCCCGCATGTCCTACTCGGTCCTGCGCGCGGTCGCCAGGCGCATGCGCCAGGACGGACGCCTCAACCAGGCGCAGGACCCGGGCTCGCCGGACTCCCTCTTCCAGCTCTCCGACTACCTGCACGCCGTCGCCACGCCGGACGGCCTCAAGCTCCAGGAGTACGTCGAAGAGCTCGTCGAACGACCCCCGATCAAGGAAGTGTTGAAGGTCGGATAGGGAAGGCGCCCTGAGCGGAATCCACGACATGGGCGGCTCTCCCGGCGGCCCCATAGACAAGAATCAGCACAATGTCGAGGACTGGGAACGCCTCGCCGACGCCATCAACTCGGCGCTTGGAGCCAAAGGACTTCAGAGCACCGACGAGCACCACAGGGCCATAGAGAGCCTGGAAAACTACCGCGACCTCTCGTACTACGAACGCTGGGTTGCCGCCACCGAGAGGCTTCTCATCGAGAAGGGTGTCCTTTCCAGCGGGGAGATAGACGAGAGGGCGGACGAGATAGAGATCCGCTGGGGCGGGCCGTGAGCTACGGGCCCGGCGACCGCGTAAGGGTTTTGCCGTCGGAGAAACCGGGGCACGTACGTACCCCTGGATACCTCAAGGGCAAGAGCGGTTGGATCGAGGCGGTGATCGGGCCGTTCCCCAACCCTGAGGACCTCGCCTACGGCCTCTCCGGCCTGCCGGAACGGAACCTGTACAAGGTCGGCTTCAGACAGGCGGAGCTCTGGGACGATTACGAAGGCCCCGCCGAAGATTGCCTGTACGCCGACGTCTACGAACACTGGCTCGAGCCCGTCGAAGGAGGGACTCCGTGAGCGATCATACCCGCACGAAGAAACGACCACGAGCCCTTACGCAGCCAGGATCAGGGCCATTGAGGCGTTGCTATTGGAGAAAGGCGTTCTAACCGAGCCCGAGGTGCAGGACAGGATCTCCTACATGGAGGCACGCTCCCCCGCCAACGGTGCGAAGCTCGTGGCCCGCGCCTGGGTCGACGACGAGTTCAAAGAACTAATCCTCTCCGACGGTAAGGCCGCGGCTTCGGCGCTGGACGTGGTCCCCAAGCATCCCGCCGAGTTCGTAGTCGTCGAGAACACGCCGAAGATACACAACCTGATCGTATGCACCCTCTGCTCCTGCTACCCGCGGGCCATCCTCGGCCGTCCGCCCGACTGGTACAAGAGCTTCGAATACCGCTCGCGCGCCGTCAGGGAACCCCGAGCCGTGATGCGCGAGTTCGGCTTCGAACCGCCAGAAGATGTCGAGGTCCTCGTCCACGACAGCACCGCCGACGTACGCTATATGGTCCTCCCCATGCGCCCACCAGGCACGAAGGATCTGGACGAAGAAGAATTGGCCCGGCTCGTTACGCGCGACTCCCTCGTTGGGGTCAGCGTACCGCGGGCGCAGGCCCATCCGATCCCGGCGGACGCGTAAGGCCCGCGTTAACTGGTAGACGGAGGGGGAGAGCTACGAGGAGGGGCACGATCTGGGCAGACGCCGTTGAAGAAAACGCCGTCCCGAAGAGGGCAAAAGCCGCCGCGAAGCTCGTCCCGAGAGGTTCGTGGACGTGAGGGTAGAACGCAGACCCAGTAGCAGGAAGAAGGCGGCCAAGGTGACGAGGATACGCCGCCGCGACGGAGAGGTAACCGAAGTGAGATACGAACTCTAGCGGGCTGGCCGCTCGCGGGCGTGGGCGTACCATTTTCGCGCGGAACGGGACCGCGCAGCGCATAGGACCGAGCCCATGCCGCCCTCCGAGTAGACCGCGTTCTACTCACTAGAGCGGTTTGCAGCGCAGGTGGTCCACTGGCACCATGCTCCTATGAACGCCTACTCAGAAGACCTCAGGAAGAAGATCGTCCAAGCCCTCCGACGGGGCACGACCAAGAGTGAAGCCGCTCGCTCCTTCGGGGTGAGCCGATCCTCCGTCAAGCGCTACGCCAAGCTCGCAGAGGAGGGCCGCCCGCTCGCCCCGAAGAGGCGTCCTGGTTCCAGGCCGAAGATGGACGAGAGCGCCAGGAGGCTATTGGAAGCGGACATGGAAGAACGCCCTGCGGCTACCCTCTCCGAGCGGTGCGAGTACCTCGGGCGGGTGGGCGGTCTCTCGCTCAGCGAGTCCACCGTGAGTCGGATGCTCAGGCGCCTGGGGTGGAGCCGAAAAAAGATCGCTGGGAGCGGGCGAGCGAGACGAGTTCCTGAAGGCGGCCTGGAGGATGCTCGTAGCCGGGAAAGTCGACGCCGAGCGCCTGGTGTTCGTGGACGAGATGGGCGCCAACGTTTCGCTCTCCCCGCTCTACGCCTGGTCTCGCAGGGGTGCGAGGGCCTTCGGCAGCGCTCCGCGCAACTGGGGCAAGAACGTGACCCTGCTGGCGAGCATCACGGCGGAGGGCCTCGGGCCGTGCCTGGCGGTTGAGGGCGCAACGACGAGGGAGGTCTTCGAGGCCTACTTGGAGCGCGTCTTGGCTCCGACGCTGCGGAGTGGTCAGCTCGTGGTGATGGACAACCTATCTGCCCACAAGGGCGGCCGAGTGCGTGAGATCATGGAAGGGGAGGGCTGCGAGCTCTTGTACCTGCCGCCCTACTCGCCGGATCTCAATCCGATCGAGCAGGCGTTCTCGAAGGTCAAGGGGCTGCTGCGCAAGGCTGAGGCGCGCACACGCTCGGCGCTGATCGGAGCGATGGGCCGGGCGCTGGACACGCTCACGGCCCATGATACCCGAGGGTTCTTCGGCCACTGCGGTTACCGTTCGATGGGCCAACTGCTATGACAAATGCTCTAATACGGACGAGATGCCGGTGTAGCTGGAGGCAGGCTGTTTGACTAAGGTGAGGGGAACCGAAGAAAAGGAGGAGCCATGCCCGACGAGATGCAGCTAACGCAAGCCTCTGCGAGGATGTTACGGGCCTTAGTCGAGCAGCCCAAGGAGCGGAGGATCGCTG
>JBJMIY010000201.1:0-14467 GCA_045806605.1 Rubrobacteraceae bacterium | reverse complement strand
GTTGCTCGCTAGCCGGATACGCGGCCTAGCGACGCCCGGGGCGGCGGGCGAGATCGCCACCAGGCTGTTGCGTGCCGCGGAAAAGGAGGATGAGGGATGAGGATCCACATGATAGGCATTGGCGGCGCGGGCATGAGCGGCATAGCGGAGGTTCTCGCGAGCAGGGGGCACGTAGTGACCGGCTCTGACCTCAAGGAGTCGCCCTACACGAGGAGGCTGAGGGGTGCCGGCGTAACGGTCTTTATCGGGCACGCGGCGGGGCAGCTGGGGGATGCGGACCGGGTTGTGATCTCGACCGCAATCCCCAAGACAAACCCCGAGCTGCTCGAGGCTCGACGCAGGTCGATACCGGTGGTCCCGCGCGCCGCTGCGCTGGCCTCCATCTTCGAGGGCAACCGCGGCATCGCCGTCGCGGGCACCCACGGCAAGACCACGACGACGAGCATGACTGCCCACGTTCTCAAGTCGCTGGGCGAGAACCCCACGGCGCTCGTCGGAGGGGAGCTCAACGACATCGGAAGCAACGTGGCATTCGGGCGCACGGACCTGGTCGTCGCCGAGGCTGACGAGAGCGACCGCTCGCTCCTCCACCTCAGGCCACGGGCCGCAGTCGTAACCAACGTGGAGTTCGACCACCCTGACTTCTACGCCTCGCTCGACGACGTCTTGGAGACCTTCTCCGCTTTCGTCGGCTCATTGCCGCCCGACGGGCACCTGGTGACCTGCGCCGAGGACCCTTCCTGTCCGCGGCTCGTGGCCGATGCCCCTTGCCCGGCCACGACGTATGGGATCTCGGCCGGGGACCTGCGGGCAAAGCTGCTGTCGCCGAATAGTTATGTCCTCACGGAAGACGGCGAGAGGCGCGGGACGGTCGAGCTGGGCGTCTACGGCCGTCACAACGTGCTCAACTCGCTCGCCGCCGCGGGGATCGCGCGCTGGCTCGGGCACGACGCCTATGAAGCGGCCCGCACCCTGAAGGACGTCGGCGGCGTGCGGCGCCGCTTTCAGTTAAAGGGTGAGCAGGCTGAAGTCAAAGTAGTGGACGACTACGCCCACCACCCCACAGAGCTCTCCGCGACGCTCGAGGCCGCCCGCGCGACGATGCCGCCCAGCGGCAGGGTCATCGCTGTCTTCCAGCCTCACCGCTACTCCCGCACCCGCAAGCTCTACCGCGAGTTCGGCGGGGCCTTCTCCGCCGCGGACGCCGTCCTCGTGACCGAGGTCTATGGCGCGGGGGAGATGCCTCAGCCCGGCATCAACGGGAAGCTCATAGTGGATGCGATCTGCGAGACGCGCGGCCACCCGGACGTGTACTACATTCCCCAGCAAGACGCCATCCCAAAGGTGCTGCGCGAGATCTCCGAGCGCGGCGACGTGGTGCTCACACTCGGCGCAGGCGACATCTCCAGCGCGGGCGAAGAGCTGCTCGAACTCCTGGGAACAACCCGGCCTTGAGGAACCTGCTCCGCGCCATCCTGCTCTCCGCGGCCGTCGCCGCGCTCACCACCGCAACCGTCTTCGTCATCTCGTACCTGTGTGCTCCCGTCGCCGGCGTGCAGGTGATCGGAGCCCGCATGTTCCCCGAGTTAGAGGCCTGGAACGCCATCCCCAACCGCGCCAGCCTCCTCACCCTCAATGCCGCCACGCTCCAGGAAAAAATCGAATCTAATCCATGGGTTGAGGGTGCTGTGGTGACCAAGAATTGGGATTCCGGTATAGTTACGGTTCAGGTTGAGGAACGTCGTGCGGTTTTGGACGCCGAGGTAGACGGGCGGAGGACGATCTTGGCGGCAGACGGGACGAGGCTTCCGGGATTAGGAGGAGCGGACCTCGAGAGGGTTGAGCTGGACGAGGATCTTTTGGGAGAGGTCGTGGAGTTCGCGAGGGTACTGGATAGTAACGGCGTCAGGCTCGACTCGATCGACGAGGCTGGTCCGGGGGGCATCGAAGCCACTGTAGAGGGCCGCCGCGTCGTTTTCTCCGGCGATATCTCCGCCGGGCAGGCGCGGGTTCTCGAGGGCGTCATGGCCGAGCATCCCGACGCCGAGATCTTCGACCTCCGTTCGCCGCAGAGGGTGGTTGTCGGCGGGTCGCCCAGCGCTGGGGCGGACGGCGGACCGTTGGCTGGGTAGGGGCGGTACGTGGCTCAGTCGCTTGTCTACGGTATAGACGTTGGGACCACCAAGATAGTAGCCCTCGCGGGGCAAGTGGACACGCGGCGAGGGTGGGTCGAGGTGCTCTCAATGGGCGAGTCCCCGAGCCACGGGCTCAAGAGAGGTGTCGTGGTGGACCGACAGGCGGCGAGCGAGTCGGTCGCGACGGCGATCGAGGCCTGCGGCGTGCTCGGCGGCTCGGTGAGCGTCGGGATCGCCGGTAGCCACATCTCTTCTTTCAACACCGAGGTCACTGTCCTCAACCGCTCGAAGAACCTGACTATCACCGACCGTTTCGTGAGGAGACTCGAGCAGGAGGCGCGGCAACTGGACCTGCACGAGGACGAGCAGATAGTCCACGTCCTCCCTCGAGGCTACGTGCTCGACGGTTCCGAAGGCGTCAACCGGCCGGTAGGCCTCGCCGCCCGATAGGTCACCATGCGGGCCCACGTGGTGAGCGGGGCCGTCTCGAGCATCCAGAACCTGCTGCACGTCGTCGAGGACTGTGGGGTGAGGGTCTCGCGAGTCGTGCTCGAGCCGCTGGCCTCGGCCGAGGCGTGCCTGCTGGATTCTGACCGTGAGTCTGGCGTCGTCCTCATAGACGTCGGCGGCGGCACGACAGACATCGCGGCTTTTATCAAGGGCGTGCTCACCCACACTGCCGTCATCCCTATCGGCGGAGAGAACTTCTCCGCCGACCTAGCCTACGGGCTCAAGGTCCCCCAGGCCAAGGCCGAGAAGATAAAGGTCCGCTACGGCACCGTGCTATCCTACGCAGTCGATCCCGTCGCCGCCGTCAAGCTCGGCGACCGCTACTACAACGCGAACTTCATGAGCCAGATCCTCGAGTACCGTGCCCGTGAAGTCTTCGAGTACGTCCGCGAATCACTCGAGGACGCTCACCTGCATAACCTCCTCCCAGGGGGCGCCATCCTTACTGGCGGTGGCTCCCTACTCGACGGTATGACAGACCTGGCCGAGGACATACTCGGTATGCGTGCCCGGACCGCTACCCCGCGCCGCGTCCGGGGCGAGATTAAACCTGTACAGAAACCTCAGTATGCAACCTCTGTAGGTCTGTTATACTTCTCGGCCAAACACGGTGACCTTGGACCGAAGGTTAAAGGTGCAGGGGCAACCAGTTTTGGTAGCATAGTGGAGGCGGTCAGGAGCTGGTTCAGGGGAGAGTAAACCGGCGAGGCCCTAGAGCAGGCGATGGAGGGTACAAAGGCTATGTTGGACGCGGGGACTAGCTATCTGGCGGTAATCAAAGTTGTTGGCATTGGCGGTGGAGGGACCAATGCCGTGAACCGCATGATCAACTCCGGCTTGCAGGGAGTTGAGTTCATAGCGATCAACACAGACGCTCAGGCGCTCCAGATGACGGACGCCGACCAGAAGATTCACATCGGGGAGAAGATCACGCGCGGTCTTGGCGCGGGCGCGGACCCGAAGATCGGGTCCGAGGCGGCCGAGGAGAACAAGGCGGAGATCGAGGAGGCTCTGCGCGGGGCGGACATGGTTTTCGTCACCGCCGGCAAGGGCGGCGGCACGGGCACGGGGGCTGCTCCTGTTGTTGCGAAGATAGCCAGGGACTCGGGAGCCTTGACGGTCGGGGTCGTTACCAGGCCGTTCGCGTTCGAGGGGCGCCGGCGCGCTACGTACGCCGAGGAGGGGATCAAGCGTCTCAAGGAGAACGTGGACGCCTTGATCATCATCCCCAACGACAGGCTCTTGCAGGTGGCCGAGAAGCGCACCAGCATGATGGACGCCTTCAAGATGGCCGACGACATTCTGAGGAAAGGTGTCCAGGGCATCACCGACCTGATCACGGTTCCCGGCCTGATAAACCTGGACTTCGCCGATGTGCGTACGATCATGCACGACTCCGGCTCCGCGCTCATGGGCATCGGGGAGTCGAGCAGCGAGAACAGGGGAGCCGAGGCCGCGAAGCTGGCGATCTCGAGCCCGCTGCTGGAGGCGAGCATCGAGGGTGCGACGGGGATCATCCTGAACATCACGGGAGGGAGCGAGCTGGGGCTCTTCGAGGTCAACGAGGCCGCGGAGATCGTCCACAACGCCGCCCACCAGGATGCGAACCTCATCTTCGGCGCTGTGATAGACGAGTCCTACGGCGAGCAGGTGACGGTCACCGTGATCGCCACGGGCTTCGACCAGCGCCTCGCCAACCAGCGCCGCACGGAGCGACCGGTCGTCGAGCCGCGTGAGGAAGAGTCGTCCGCCCCTGTTGCCGCCCAGGAGAGCGACGTCCTGGACATCCCGGCGTTCCTCCGCCGCCGGTAACCACCATCGGGACGTGAGCCGGGAGCCCTTCGTTCTCGAACGCTCAGGTCCCGGCGTCACGAGCGCCGCGGACGGCGGCGCCGTCTACATAATGCCTGACCCCGAGCCGGAGGGAGCTAGAGTATGGTTCTTCACCCGGCTCGGCGGCGTCTCCAGGGAGCCCTACGTTAGCCTTAACGTCTCGAAGAAGGTCGGCGACGACCCAGCGACCGTCGAGGAGAACCTTTCGATCATCAGACGGGCGATGGGGGGCAGACCATCCGCGTGGGTGCGCCAAGTCGCGGGGGACCGTGTCGTGGAGGTGTCGGAGGCAGGGTTGGCGGGCGAGGCTGACGCACTCCTCACCTCAGAGAGAGATCTCTGCCTTGTCGTGGCTGTCGCGGACTGTATCCCGGTGGCGCTCGTCGGGGAGCGCCGAGTCGCGATGGTCCACTCAGGTTGGCGCGGCACGCTCGCGGGTATCTCAGGCAAGGCGGTACGCAGCATGGGGGAGCAGGGCGTGAGGGCCTACGTTGGGCCTGGCATCAGGGGATGCTGCTACGAGGTCTCGGAGGAGCTCGCCGAGGAGTTCGCAGCGAGGTATGGTGCTGGCGTGGTCTCCGGGCGCCACCTGTCGTTGCCCGAAGCGATCCGGACTGACCTCGAGAGGTCGGGGGTCGAGGAGATACACGACCTCGGACTGTGCAGCGGGTGCCGGCCTGACCTATTCTACTCGCACCGCAAGCAGGGACCGCTTACGGGAAGGAACCTGGCCGCGATAGCGAAGGTGTCGCCGTGAGGGCGCAGGCAAGCACCGCGATCCGGGAGAACCTCGCGCGCGTGCGTGACGAGGTATCTGCGGCGCTGGAGCGGAGCGGTCGTGGGCCGGAAGACGCGCGGATACTCGTCGCTAGCAAGTATTACGGGCCGGCCCAGATCTCCGCCCTCGCGGAGGCCGGCGCCGATCTGCTGGGAGAGAACCGGGCGGAGGACCTTGTCCGCAAGCAGGAGGCCTTCGGCGACCGCTTCGAGTGGCACTTCATCGGCCATCTCCAGCGTCGCAAGGCGAAGATAGTGGTTCCCCGCGTGAACCTCATACACTCGGTGGACTCGGTGAGGCTGATCGAGGAGCTCGCAAAGCGCTCGCCGGAGGGCGGCTACGTGGATGTCTTGTTCCAGGTCAACGTAAGCGGCGAGGAGACGAAGTACGGCGTCTCGGAGGGCGAGGTCGAGGCTCTGCTGGAAGCTGCGGCTAAGACCGGAGGCAGGGTCCGTGCCAGGGGGTTCATGACGCTGGCGCCGCTTGTTGAAGACCCCGAGACTGTACGCTATGTTTTCGCGAAACTTCGAGCGATTCGTGATAGGCTACGCCAAAGCTGGAGCCCGCACTTCGACCTCTCCGAACTCTCAATGGGCATGAGCGGTGATTATGCTGTAGCGGTCGAAGAGGGAGCTACTCTGGTCAGGATCGGGCGAGTGCTATTAGAGGAGGATGGCCCGTAAGGAGGCAGGATGGGTGTTAGGGATCGTCTGGAGCGTCTCGCTGCCTGGTTCGGCTTCGGCGTGGACGACGATGACTACTACGAAGACGAAGAGGAAGAAGACCGTCGCTACGGCAAGGACCCTTACGCGAACGGAACTCACAACGACGAGCCGAGCCCCGCGGTCAGGCGCCTCGGGCGGGCAGAGCGTTCCTCGGCCTTCGGCACCTCTCTCGGGGACCTGTTCGGCAGCGAGAGCCCGAGCAGAGGCGACCGCTACGCGCAGCAGAACCAGCCGCACCTGCGCGCCGTGCCCGACCAGCGCCCTACCCGTGTGAGCGTGCTCGAGCCTTCAAGCTTCAACGACGCCCAGTCGCTGGCCGACCGCTTCAAGCGCCAGCAACCCGTGATCCTGAACCTCCAGAACGTCGATGGCGACCTGGCGCGGAGGATGGTGGACTTCTGTGCCGGCCTGACCTATGCGCTCGACGGCCAGATCCAGACCGTCGCCAGCCGGGTCTTCCTCCTGACCCCGCGCAACGTCGAGGTGAGCGCCGAGGAGCGCAAGCGCATCGCCGAGCGGGCGTTCTTCAACCAGCTCTGATTCTTGGAGAAGGTCGGGATAATCGGGGCGGGCAAGATCGGCGGCTCGCTACTGGTGCGCCTCGCCGAGTCGGAGGGCTTCGACCTCGCCGCCAGCGATATCCACCCCGAGCAGCTCGAGCCTTACAGGGGCTACGGGGTGCGAACCACCTCCTCGAACCGCGAGCTGGCCGAGTCAAGCGATCTCGTCGTCGCTGCCGTCAAGCCCTGGGACGTGGCGCAAATCTTGAGCGAGGTCGCGCCTGCCTTCGAGGGTACGGACAAGGCGCTCGTGAGCGTCGCCGCGGGCGTCTCGATCGCGAGCATCTCCGAGAAGTTGCCGTCAGGTACCGCGGTCCTGCGCGTCATGCCTAACGTGGCCGCCTCGGTAGGGCTCGGCTCGGCGGTCGTGACGGCCAACGAGCCGGGGCTGTCCGCTTTGCCGACGGTCATGGATATCTTCCGGCACGTCGGGGACGTGATGGAGCTGCCCGAGCGCCTGTTCGACGCGGCGACGGCTCTGCACGGGTCTGGCCCGGCGTACGTGGCGCTCTTCGCCGACGCCCTGATACAGGCCGGGGTGAGAGAGGGCATCCCGCGCGACGTCGCGCGCCGGCTGGTGGTGGAGACGATAGCCGGGACGGCGGTACTGCTGAAGGACCGGAGCGCCCACCAGGTGCGCGACGAGGTTATGACGCCAGGCGGGACGACGGCTGCGGCCTTCGTCGCGATGGAAAAGGCCGGGTTCGTCGCAGCGGTCTACGACGGGGTCAACGCGGCGACGGAGCGGGCGCGTGGGCTCGGGTGATGACCGTGGCGCTGCTGTTACAGACGTTCGCCTACAGCATCGCGAACCTCCTTTCGGCCGTGGTGAACTACACCTACTACATCCTCTTCGGTTTCATCATCGCCTCGATCCTCTTCTCCTGGTTCCCGTCTTACCCTTCGAGCGGTTTCTTCCAGGCCATCTACGACGCGGTGCGGGCCGTGACCAACCCGATACTGTGGCCGATAAGGAGCAGGATCCCGATGTTGAGGCTCGGGGGTTTCGGGATCGACCTCTCCCCGATCATAGCCATCTTCGGGCTGTCAATAGCCCGCAGCTTGCTGCTGATAATCATCGACCAGTTCATTCGACCTGTAACGGGGTGATAGAGCATGCCGATTAGACCGATAGACGTGAGGCGCAAGGAGTTCCGTAACGGCTTCCGCGGCTACGACGCCAACCAGGTGGACGACTTCCTGGACGCCGTGGCTGACGAGTTCGAGCGCACCTACATGGAGAACTCAAGGCTGCGCGAGGAGGTTTCTGGTCTGCGCGAGCGCCTCCAGCAGTTCGAGGAGCTGGAGGGTTCGATCCGGGCCGCCCTCATCCACGCCGAGCAGGCTGCTAACGACCTGCGCCGCACCGCGAACTGGGAGGCCGATGACCTCCGCAAGAGCGCTGCCCGGGAGGCGGACCTTACGATCCGCGACGCGAAGGCTCGCGCCCACCAGATGCTCGCCGAGACCTCCGCGCGTGTCGAGGCCATCCAGGAGTCCTACGACGCATTGCAGGAGGCCAAGAGGAAATTCGCCGGCGACTTCCGCCAACTCCTGAAGACCTATACCGAAATGATGGACAGCATGGAGATCTCCTCCGCCAGGGAGATAGAGGCCTCCCTCCGCCAGCGCTTGGACACCGAGTCGATCGCCGTCGCCCGCGAAGCCGCCATCCACGAACAGGATGACTCCGGCGCTTTCGCCCCCGAACCGGCCGATGCCGAGCCCGAAGAGGAAGAGGAAATCGTTGCCGAAGCGGCCTCCGCCGAAGACGACGCGGCGACGCAGCGCATTGATCCGGAGGCCGCCAGCCAGCCTACGCCGGAGGAGATAGACTCGGAGATCGCCGAGCTGGAGGCGACGGAGCCGGAGGTCGAACCGTCGCAGGAGCCCGTCGCCCAGGCAGGGCCCGAGGACCCCGGCGCGCAACCAGACACGGAAGCCGGGCCCGCGACCGCCGACGAGCCCGCCGCGGAAGAAGTGGACCGGGAGGAGCCGACGCTGGCCGAGGAGAGCAGCTCGCAAAGGTTCTTCGACCGCGGAGAGAGCTCATCCGAAGAGGGCGAGAGGGAGAGCCGCATCTTCCGCGCCAGCCGCTTTTTGCGCCGGCGTGAGTAAGCGTTTCGTAAGTACCGCCAGGGAAGGAACCCTCCTCAACCTCCACGTCTCGCCCGGCGCGAAGAGCACCGCGGTCGAAGGCCTCTACGGCGAAGGCGCCATCAAAGTCAAGGTCGCGGCGCCGCCCATAGGCGGCAAGGCCAACGCCGAGGTCGAGCGTTTCCTCTCGAAGCTTCTCGGCGTCCCGCGCTCCGACGTCAACATCATCCGTGGCGCGTCCAGCAGGGACAAAACCGTCCTCGTGCGCGGCGCTACACAGGCCGAGACCCACGAAGCGCTCGCGGCCCACCTCCCCTGGACCCCGTGTCGTTCCGCAGCTTCGACGTAGATCCCGCCGAGGCAGGCGAACGCCTCGACCGCCTGGCAGCCCGCCGCCTAGATACCAGCCGTAACAAAATTCAACGCATAATACAAGAAGGTCTATTGCGTGTCGATGGCGAGGTGGCCGGCTCTTCGTACAAGGTACGGGGTGGGGAGCGTGTGGAGGCGCGGTTGCCGGAGAGGGATCTCGAGCCGGAGGAGATCCCCGTTCCTGTCCTCTTCGAGGACGAGTACTTGCTGGTCGTGGAAAAGCCGGCCGGGCTGGTGGTGCATCCTGGCGCGGGAAACCCATTGGGGACGCTGGTCAACGCGTTGTTGGAGAGAGGCATCTCGGGTGGCGAGGACCCGGATCGGCCCGGGGTCGTCCACCGCCTGGACAGGGACACTTCGGGGCTGATGGTCGTCGCGAAGGGGGAGCCAGCATACTCGAAGCTGGTTGAGATGATGGCGGGGAGGAGGGTGAGGCGGGGCTACCGGGCCGTCGTCGTTGGAGAGGGGCTACCGGAGACGGGCACGGTGGACTCGCCCGTGGGGCGGGACCCGGAAAACCCGACGCTCATGACCGCCGGTGTAGGGAGGCCCGCGGTGACGCACTTCGAGGTGTTACGGGAGGCGGGTGGACACGCGATGCTGCGGGTGCAGCTGGAGACGGGCAGGACGCACCAGATCCGGGTCCATCTCGCGGCCATCGGGCACCCGGTCTACGCCGACCCGTTGTACGGGACGGCTCTCCCGGGGCGGCGTCTCTGGCTGCACGCTGAGCGGCTGTCGTTCGAGCACCCTGTAACGGGGGAGCACCTGAGCTTCGAGTCATCCATCCCTGAGGATCTGCGGGAAGCCGCTCTGGCCCTTGACGCTTCTCTGGCGTTCTGGTAGCGTCTCGCCTGAGAGGACCGACCTTTAACGGCGTCCAGAGAGGCGCGAAGGGGGTTACGGATTGGACCGAACCAGCGTCCACGAGCACTCGAAGGTGCTCTCCGCAGACGGCATCGAACGTTCGTTACGCCGCATCTCGCACGAAATCCTCGAAAGAAACGCATCCAACCTCGGCGGGCTCGCGCTCGTCGGGGTCTTGACGCGCGGGGTCCCTCTGGCGCGCCGCATCTCGGAGAATATCCGGCTCTTCGAGGGGCTCGACGTGCCGGTGGGTTCGCTGGACATTACGTTGCACCGCGACGACCTGGCTGGTGAGGAGCCGCAGGTGAGGGGGAGCCACGTGCCCTTCGAGGTTGCGGGGCGGACGGTCGTGCTGGTGGATGACGTCCTGTACACCGGCCGGACGGCGCGGGCTGCGATGGACGCGCTGTTAGAGATCGGGCGCCCCGCGGCGATCCGGCTCGCCATTCTGGTCGATCGCGGCCACAGGGAGCTGCCCATCAGGGCGGATCACGTCGGGAAGAACGTGCCTACCTCGCTCCATGAGCGGGTGCTGGTGAACTTGATGGAGACCGACGGGGAGGACGGGGTGATCGTCGTTCATGACTAGGAACTTTCTGACTCTGGAGGACGCCACTCGCGAGGACTTGCGCTCGATACTGGACCTGGCACGCGCCCACACGAGAGGGGAGGCGGGGAGCCCGCTCGCCGGAAAGACGGTCTGCCTGGCCTTCTTCGAGGCATCGACCCGAACGGCGGTATCTTTCGAGCTCGCAGCCAGGCGGTGCGGGGCAGACGTGATCTCCCTCTCCGAGAAGGGCTCGGCCATAGCGAAAGGCGAATCTCTCATAGACACAGTCGTTACCCTCGACAGCCTCGGAGCAGACGCTATTGTCCTCCGCCACCCGGCCGCCGGCGCGGCAGCCTTCGCCGCCCGCCATACGTGTGCCGCGGTGGTCAACGCCGGGGACGGGTGCGGCCAGCACCCGACGCAGGCCCTCCTCGACCTCTATGCGCTGAGCGAAGCGGCGGGCGGGTTCGACGAGCTCGCGGGCCGGCGGGTCGCTATCGTGGGCGATGTACTGCACAGCCGGGTCGCCCGCAGCGTCATCCCTGCGTTCCAGGCCGCCGGGATGAAGGTCGCCCTCGTCGCCCCCCGCACGCTCCTCCCGCAAGACAGCGAAGCCTGGAGGTTGCCGATTTTATCCTCAGTGGACGAGGCGCTCCTCTGGGGGGCGGGCGTCTTGTATATGCTGCGGCTGCAGAACGAGCGCATGACCGGCGCGCGGGTCCCTTCTGTCGCCGAGTACGCGCGCTTCTACGGAGTCTCCAGGCGGCACCTGGAGGATGGGGTACTGGTTATGCATCCCGGCCCGGTCAACAGGGGGGTCGAGATCTCCGGCGACGTCGTCCTCGACGGAGCGTCCCTGATCCCCGACCAGGTCGCCGCGGGGGTCCACGTCCGTTCGGCGATACTCGTGCTCGCCGCCGGCGCCGCCCACGAGGTCGCTGCTTGAACGGGGTCACGGCTGACCTCGTCATCCGCCACGCCCACGTCCTCGACCCGAGTAACGCCCTCGACGGCGTCGCCGACGTGCGTATCCGTGGGGGCCGCGTCGCCGAGATAGGCGAGGGCTTGAGGGGGACGCGCGAGCTGGACGCCGACGGGCTCCATCTCTTCCCCGGCTTCCTGGACGTGCACGCTCACTGGCGCACGCCTGGACGCGAGGACGAGGAAAGCGTCGAGAGCGGCTCCGCGTCGGCCGCCGCCGGCGGCTTCACCGGGGTCATAATGATGCCCAACACGGACCCCGTCGTGGACAGGCCTGTCGTCGTGAGCGGCCTCGTCCGGCGCGTCGAGAGAGAGTCCAGGGTGCGGGCCTACGTCTCCGCCGCCCTGCACGCGGGGTTGAAAGGCGAGCGGCTCACGGAGATGCGCCTGCTCAAGGAGGCCGGCGCGTTTTGCGTCTCGGACGACGGGCTCGGAACGGCATCGGCTGGCGTCTTGCGCAACGGGATGCTCTACGCCCGCTCCGCCGGCCTGCCCGTGATCCTGCATTGCGAGGACCACACGCTCGCCACGGGCGTCGTGCACGACGGAGTCCATTCCGCGCTCGCCGGAGTCCCGGGATCGCCCGCGAGCTCCGAGGACGCGGCGACGGCGACGGCGCTCGTGCTAGCGGCGGAGACGGGGGCGAAGGTCCACATAACCCACGTCTCGACCGCGCTCTCCGCGGCTCTCGTCGGGTTCTTCAAGGACCGGGCTGACGTCACCGCGGATACCACGCCGCACCACCTGACGCTGACCGACGGGCTCGTCGCCACGCTCGACGGGATGTACAGGGTAAACCCGCCCCTCAGGCCGGAAGTAGACCGCGATGGGGTCATCGAAGCCTTGCGCGATGGCATCCTCGACTTCGTGGCGACGGATCACGCGCCGCACGCCTCGGAGGAGAAGGAGCTGCCCTTCGAGGAGGCCGCGCCGGGTTTTCTGGGGCACGAGACCGCCTTCGCCGCCCTCTACACCGATCTGGTCCTCGGGGGCGGGATCTCGCTCCCACGGCTGATCGGGGCGATGAGCTGCTCTCCGGGCCGCTGGGTCGGCGAGGGTGGTGGGATCTCGACAGGGGCTCCCGCGGACCTCGCGCTCGTGGACCTCTCTGAGTGGTGGACGGTGGGCCGTGAGACGCTCCTGAGCCGGTCCTCGAACTCGCCTTATCTCGGGCGTGGGCTGACGGGTCGGGTAGTGGGTACTATAGTTGGCGGAGAGCTGGTCTACGACAGGACGGGAGTGAAGTTTGGAACACGGGCGTAACCGCGCGACGGTGGTACTCGAAGACGGAGCCGTCTTCGAGGGGTGGAGCTTCGCGGGCGAGGGAGAGGTCGCGGGCGAGGTCGTCTTTACCACCAGCATGGTCGGCTACCAGGAGACCGTCACAGACCCCTCTTACCGCGGCCAGATCGTGCTCTTCACCTACCCCCTGATAGGGAACTACGGTGTGATCCCCGGCGACGACGAGTCCCGAAAGGTCCAGGCTGCGGGCGTCCTCGTGCGCGAGTACACCCCGCATCCAAGCAACTGGGCGAGCGAGCGCTCCCTCGCAGCCCTCCTCGAAGAGTCCGGCGTGATCGGGGTCGAAGGCCTGGACACCCGCGCTCTTACCCGTCACTTGAGGGACAAGGGTGCGATGCGGGGTGTTATCTCTACCTCTGATCATGACACTGTCTCCCTGCGCGAGAAGGCCACATCTCATCCCTCGATGCTCGGCCTGGACCTCGCCTCCACGAGCTCCGAGCTGACCGAGCCTGCGCTTATGCCCGCCCTCGGCGAGCAGCGTTGCCGGGTTGCGGCCCTCGACTACGGTGTGAAGGGCTCGATCTATGAGGAGCTCAGGAGCCGGGGCGCATCCGTGCTCGCTATGCCTGGCTCGGCGAGCGCTCAGGAGATACTCGCGTCGAACCCCGACGGCGTCTTCCTCTCAAACGGGCCGGGTGACCCGGCTGCTCTCGAAGACGCGGTGAGCACGCTGCGCCCGCTACTTGGCGAGGTGCCTGTCTTCGGCATCTGCCTCGGGCACCAGTTGCTCGGCCTCGCTCTGGGGTGCGAGACGTACAAGATGCCCTTCGGGCACCATGGCGCCAACCACCCGGTACGGAACCTGAACACGGGGAGGATCGAGATCACCAGCCAGAACCACGGCTTCGCCGTGCGCGAGGAGACTTTGCCATCAAGCGTGGAGCTGACACACCGCAACCTCTACGACGGCACCATAGAAGGCATCGAGAGCCCCTCCTTGAGCGCCTGGAGCGTGCAGTACCACCCGGAGTCCAGCCCCGGTCCCCGAGACTCGGGCTACCTCTTCGAGAGGTTCGAGCAGAGCCTCTCGGAGAAGGCGTAGCCCTTGCCGCGTCGCGACGACATCACGAGCGTCCTGATCATCGGCTCCGGCCCGATCGTGATCGGGCAGGCCGCAGAGTTCGACTACTCAGGGACCCAGGCCTGCCACGCCCTGCGCGAGGAGGGCTACCGCGTGATTCTGGTGAACTCGAACCCCGCTACCATTATGACCGACCCCGAGGTAGCCGACGCGACCTACGTCGAGCCCCTAACCGCCGGCACCGTCGAGGAGATCATCCGCCGCGAACGCCCCGACGCCCTTCTTCCCACTCTGGGTGGACAGACCGCCCTGAACCTCGCCGTCGAGCTACACGAGGCGAGCGTCCTCTACGATTACGGCGTCGAGCTCCTCGGCGCCTCTGTAGACTCGATCCGCAAGGCCGAAGACCGCCGGCTCTTCCGGGACGCGATGCAGAAGATCGGGCTCAAGGTTCCCGAGAGCCGCATAGTCCGCGACGTCGCCGAAGCCGAGGACCTGGCCCTGGAGATAGGCTTCCCCCTCATCATCCGCCCCAGCTTCACTCTGGGCGGCAAGGGCGGCGCTATCGCGCGCGACCACCGCGAGCTGAGCCGCGCTGTACTCGACGGCCTAGACGCGAGCCCCGTACGCTCGGCCCTCGTCGAAAAGAGCGTCGCCGGCTGGAAGGAGTTCGAGCTCGAGGTCATGCGCGACCTCGCCGACAACGTCGTCGTAATCTGCTCTATCGAGAACG
>JBJMIY010000200.1:0-34597 GCA_045806605.1 Rubrobacteraceae bacterium | reverse complement strand
CAGGTTGGGGTTTACGGGGAAGATCCTAAACCCGAAGTCCTTGAGGGCCCGCGCTATATAGTGGCTGGTACGGTGCGGTCTGTCTGAGAGCCCGACGACCGCGACGGTATGCGAGCCCGCGAGCAGGTCTCTTATCTCCTCTGTCCCGGGATTCTGGTGCATCGCGTCTCCCTCTCGGAGGCTATCTCGACCGGATGTTAACCGATCTCGACGCCCGGCGGCGCATACTCTCTGTGTCCTGTCACCCGGGGAACCGGCCCTCGGTCTGGTAGCATAGGCGCCGTATGCGAGGAGCGCTGGCCACGGACCCTTCAGACCTGGCTGTGCAGGCGGCGGAGGTCCTGCGCCGCAACGACATGGGAGAGTGGACCAGGGCCTCGCCGACCCTCTATCCACACCAGTGGAGCTGGGACACCGGCTTCATAGCCATCGGGCTCGCGCACCTCGACACCCGCCGCGCGGCCAGGGAGCTAACCAGCCTGTTCGCGCACCAGTGGAGAAACGGCAAGGTGCCCCACATCGTCTTCAACCCGGACGCTCCCCCGGACAGTTATTTCCCAGGCGCCGAGCACTGGTCGAGCGCGGGAACGTTCCCGGACGCCCCGCCCGCGCCGCCGTACACCAGCGCCCTGTGCCAGCCGCCGACGCACGCCCTCGGCGCCCTGCGCGTGTGGGAGCTGGCCGGGAGGGACGAAGAAGGCTTCGCGCAGGGGTTCCTGCGAGAGACCTTCCCGAAACTCCTGGCCTGGCATCGCTACCTTGCCACTTACAGGGACCCGGAGGGATCGGGGCTCGTGACCATCTACCATCCCTGGGAGAGCGGCACGGACAACTCTCCAAGGTGGGACGCAGCCCTCGAGGCCGTCGAGGTCGGCGACCTGCCGTCGTTCGAGCGCCAGGACCTGAACCACGTAGACCATCCCGACGAGCGTCCCACGGATGAGGAGTACGTTCGCTTCCTCTGGCTAGTCGAGCTCATAAAACGCGCCCGGTGCGACGAAGGCGCCCTCAACGACTCACACCCTTTTCTGGTCAAGGACGTGCTATGCAGCGCTATCCTGGTCGCAGCAAACGAGGCTCTGGTAGAGATAGCTCGCGTTGTGGGGGCTTCCGGGGAGGACGTTGCGCTAATAGAAGGCTGGATCGGGCGCGGACGAGAAGGGCTCGAGGAGCGGTGGGATCAGGAGCTGGGCCTGTGTCTGGACTACGACCTCAGGCGGGACGCGCCGCTGCGGGCGCGCACCATCGCGGGCTTCGCGCCGCTCGTGGCGGGTGGCATTGAGGCGGGAGAGCTGGAGGCCGTGCTGCGTACGCTCTACTCGCCGTATTTCCTGGGATACCCGAAGCTGCGCCGGCCGCTGACTCCCTCTACGAGCCCCGAGGAGCCGCGCTTCCACCCGCGCAACTACTGGCGCGGTCCTATGTGGCCGGTCATGGCGTGGTTGTTCTGGCGCTCGCTCGAGCTCGCGGGCGAGGTGGAGCGCGCGCAGGCCATGCGGCGGGCGGCCCTGCAAGAGCTCGCCGAAGGAGGCTTCGCAGAGTACTTCGAGCCCTTCACTGGCGAGCCGCTCGGCTCGGACAACCAGTCCTGGACCGCGGCCGTCGCTCTGGACTGGCTCGCAGCGGACCCGGCGTAGAGATGGCCTTCAATACGAAACGCCCCGGCTACTGGCCGGGGCGCTCTGGTTCCGCGAAAGCCAGCTCCTAATTAACTGATGTCCCCGGCATCTTCGAGGACGAAGGTGATCGCCAGGTTCACCTTGTAGCCGACGATGCTGCCGTTCTCTATCAGGACGTTCTGGTCCTTGACCCAGGCGCCTTCCACGTTGCGCAGCGTGGACGTCGCCCGAGTTACACCTTCGTTGATGGCATCCTCGAAGCTGTTCGGGTTAGTTGCGCTTATCTCGGTCACGCGAGCAACACTCATAGATCCTCCTTATTGTTAGCCAAAACTCTCCCTCTCGAGACAGCAATATACCCGGCGAAGGGGAAACTAAACGTGAAGCGGAGGCTCCGAGAGCCTGCGCAGGGCTCAGACCTTGGCGGTCAGCATGGGATCGGTCGTCGGCTGCTGCGAGCCCCCATCGGGCTCGATAGTTATCGCTATGACGTCGTCCTCATCCAGGGGCTTCTCGACCACGGCGGCGACAGTCCCGCCGTCGGGTTTGAAGAGGCCGCTCGGCTGAGGGACGTCGCCCTCTATGACCCAGATCTGGTAGGTCTTGTTCTCGGGCACGCTGGGCATGTCCTCTGCCGTCAAGACTGCTTTGTGATCCTTGATGAGGATCACCTCCACCTGGGCTTGTCGCGCGGCCCCGGTTCCCGCGAGAGCCACCATCCGTGTCTCCTGCGATTCTTGCAGGCTCGCTACCTGGCCCTGCAGATCCTGGACCTGACCCTGGAGCAGCATGTTCCAGGAGAAGAGCCCGATCACGAGCAGGGCTGCTGCGGCCAGCGCGAGATTCTTGACGCTCAGGAGCTCTCTTACCCCGGCGAGCCAGGACCGGGTCCTTGCGGGCGGACGCTGCGCCTCGGCCTCGACCACGTCCATGATGCTCCGGCGGAGCTCTGGAGGCGGCTCCTGTTCCGGGGGCGAGAGCGCAAGCAGGCTGGCCACGTTGCCCAGTTCGTCTATCTCGGCCTGTCGCTCGGGATGCGCGGCGAGGTATTCCTCGAGCTCGCGGCGTTCTTGTTCCGGCAGGGCCCCGAGGGCGTAGGCGTCTTTGAGTTCGTCGAAGCGCTCGTGATTCATTCCGTTCACCTCGGCACCGCCACGTCTCGCGAATCGAAGTAATCCCTTATCTTCTTGAGCCCCAGGCGCATCCGGCCCTTCACCGTCCCGAGGGGCAGTTCGAGCAGCTCTGCTATCTCCACATGGGTGTAGCCGGAGAAGTACGCCAGCTCCAGGATCTTGAGCTGCTCCGCAGGGAGGGTGCCAAGGGCCTCGCGCACCTGCTCGCGCTGCGAGTTGCGCCAGGTCTGTGCGAACGCCTCGCTCGGCTGGGATACCGGCGCGGATGCCTCGACCCTGTCCTGTGTCCTGCGGCGGCTCGCGAGCGAGCGCAACTGGTCTATGCCGCGGTTGTGCACTATAGAGAGGATCCAGGTCCTGACGCTCCCTCGCTCCGACCGGTAGCTCCCCGCGTTTCGCCAGACCTTCAGGAAAGCGTCCTGCATCAGGTCTTCGGCGGCCTGCTTATCGCCCATCATGCGGTACGCCAGGGAGTAAGCGGCGCTGCCGTGGCGGTCGTAGAGCGCGGCGAAAGCCTCTGCGCTGCCCTTTGCCGCCACGAGGGAGATGAGATCCTCGTCCGCCAGCAGCAGGTATTGTCTCCTTGGATCCGCCACGCCCGTATTCTACGTGAGCCGGGTTGATTAGGATCACAGCAGGCGACCTCCGCCGTGCTAACATCTCTGAGAGCGAGTCGATTCCACCGGCTGAACAGAGGAAGAGTTTGCGGCTGAGTGTCCTCTCGAGCGGTAGCTCGGGCAACGCGACGTACATCGAATCGGAGAGAGGCGGTCTGCTCGTTGACGCCGGGCTCCCATGTCGACACATCGAGAACCTCCTCGGCCGCATAGGCCGGCGTCTCGACGACGTTGGCGCCGTGCTCGTGACCCACGGGCACGCGGACCACGCCTCCGGTGTCCGGTCCCTTGTGCGCGAGTGCGGCGCGGAGGTCTTCGCCGCTCCTGGCGCCGGGGAGCGCCTGGGTGCGACATGGGTCTCACCTGGCGAGATCTTCGAGGTCTGCGGGCTGAAGGCGGCGTTTTTCGAGGTCCCGCACGACTCTTCTACTTGCGGGCTGCGCCTCTCCGGCGGCGAGCGCGATGTCGCGATGGCTACAGACCTCGGCGAGGCCGGACCGGAGGTGCTGGAGCACATGCGTGGGGCGGAGGCGGTTGTGCTCGAATCGAACCACGACCCCGACTGGCTGCGCAGAGGACCGTACTCCGCGCGGCTCAAGCGCCGCATCGCCTCTTCGAACGGCCACCTCTCGAACCGGCAGGCGGCCGAGGCAGCGCTGGCGCTCGCGCCGCACGGGCTCAAGGACCTCGTCCTCGCCCATCTCTCGAAGACGAACAACTCTGCGGCCCGCGCCTGCGGCACCGTGCGCACGGTCCTCAGAGCGGCGGGACACGGCGGCATCCGGGTCAGGGCGGCGATAGCGGATCACCCCACGTCCTGGGTGGAGGTGGGGACGCCGCTCGAAGCCACCCCGGAGTACGTCTACCGCTACGCCGCAGAAAGCGGGGCCCGGCAACTCTTCGAGATCGAGTGATCCGGCGCGCCACCGTCGTGGCCGTCGGGAGGCTCAAAGGCTGGGCCGCGGACGGCTGCGAGGACTATCTGGGCCGCCTCCGGCGCTACTTCTCCGCCGAGATCATCGAGGTCCCCGAGGAGGACATGAACCGCCGTTCCGCAAACGAAGTGCTCGCGACCGAAGGCGAGCGCCTGCTCAAGCGGATCCCCGCCGGCGCCCACGTCATAGCCCTCGACCGCGAGAAGGGCAAACCGCTCTCCTCTGAGGAGTTCGCGCGAAAACTGGGCTCTCTTGGTGTCTCCGGCCACAGCCACGTCGCATTCGTCCTGGGCGGACCGCTAGGGCTCTCACAGGACCTGCTCGAGAGGGCGGACGAACGCCTCTCTCTCGGAAACATAACCCTGCCGCACGCGCTGGCGCGGTTGGTCCTTCTCGAGCAGATCTACCGCGCCGTCAAGATAGAGCGCAAAGAGAAGTATCACTGGTAGCTCCGCTTCGCTCCGCGCATTTCAGCACGCCGCCTTGGGCTTCGCCAGGCGGCTTCTCAGCTTCTCACAGCACAGAGAGAGTAAGCTGAAATGCTGACAAGCGAAGCCCGCAAGGGCGGAGCGTGCTGACAAGCCTGCGAAGCAGGCGTGCTGAAAAGTCCCCGAAGGGGACGTGCTGACAAGCGGAGGCGAAGCCGCAGCGTGCTAACATTCACATATATGCGCGTGCAGCTAGACAGGTTCGAGGACGACGGCTGGGCCGTACTACTTCTGTACCCGGACGGGCGGCGGAGCTTCGACGCTCCACGCGAGCTGTTGCCCGAGGGCGCGGCCGCCGGGGACGTCTTCGAGGTCAGCCTCGAGCGCGACACGGCGGAGACGGAGCGGCTCGCGCGTGAGAACAGGCGGTTGATGGGCGAGCTACTCGGGGAGGAGAGATGAGCTTCGAGGAGCGGCTGGCCGGAGCGGTGCGCGAGGCGGTGCGCGACGCCTATGGGGTCGAGCTCGATGGCGTCCACGTCGAGCGACCCAACGACCCGAGCCACGGCGACTTTGCCACGAACGTCGCTCTGGCGAACGCCCGGGTGCTCAAGCGTAATCCGAGGAAGGTCGCGGAGAACCTCGTCGAGGCGCTGGACACGCCGTTCGTGGCGAAGGCCGAGGTGGCAGGGCCTGGTTTCGTCAACTTCTGGCTCACGCCCGAGGCTTTGTGGCAGGGGGTAGGGACGGTGCTCGGGAAGGGCAGGCGTTACGGGCGCGAGGAGCCTTCGGGGGACCCGATGCAGCTCGAGTTCGTGAGCGCCAACCCGACAGGGCCGATGACGGTCGCGCACGGGCGGCACGCGGCCTACGGCGATTCGCTGGCCCGGATCCTCGAGGCCGCGGGCCGGGTCGTCTCGCGCGAGTACTACTTCAACGACAGGGGGAACCAGATCCGGCTGCTCGGCGAGTCTGTCGCAGCCCGGTACGCGGGGCTGTACGAGAGGGAGTGGCCCGTCTCCGACCCCGATGACCTCTACCGCGGCGAGTACGTCGGCGAGATAGCGAGAACTCTGGCAAAGGAGCAAGGCGACCGCTACCTCGACATGCTCCCGGAGAAGGCGTTGCCCGAGATCGGCGCGTTCGCCACGAGCTGGTGCATGGAGGACATCAAGAAGACGCTCGCCCGCGCGAGGGTACACTTCGACACCTACTTCAACGAGAAGAGCCTCTACGAGTCAGGCGCCGTGGAAGAGGTGATCGAGGAGCTCAAGAGACGCGGCCACGTCTACGAGAGCGAGGGGGCGCTGTGGCTCGCGTCCTCCAGGTTCGGGGACGACAAGGACAGGGTGCTCGTCAAGCGCGACGGCTCCTACACCTACATGGCCCCTGACCTCGCTTATCACCGCGCCAAGTGGGAGCGCGGTTTCAGGACCGCGGTGGACGTGCTCGGAGCGGACCACGCGGGTTATCCGCCGCGCATCCGGGCCGGGCTCGTGGCTCTGGGGTTGCCGCCGGACTTCCTGGACGTGGAGTTGATCCGGCTGGTCAAGCTGATGCGCGCGGGCGAGCAGGTCAAGGTGAGCAAGCGCGCGGGCACCTTCGTGACCTTCGACGAGGTGCTCGACGAGGTCGGGGTGGACGTGGCGCGCTACTTCTACGTGCGCTCCTCGCACAAGACCGAGATGAACTTCGACCTCGACCTTGCCATCCGCCACTCCGACGAGAACCCGGTCTTCTACGTGCAGTACGCCCACGCCCGAATCGCGAGCATCTTCGAGCGGGCCGGGACGAGCCCTGAAGAGGTGGGGGAGATACCGGCCGGGGAGATCGCGCCGGAGGAGCGGCTGCTCGTCCTCGAACTGCTGGACTTCCCGCGCGTGGTCCACAACGCGGCAGCCAGGCGCGAAGTGCACCCTATTCCCACTTACCTGGAGACGCTCGCGACCCGCTTCCACCAGTTCTACACGGTTCACCGCGTGCTCGTCGACGACGAGGAGGTTCGGACCCGCCGGCTCGCGCTCTCGGCCGCGACCAAGACGGTTCTCGCTGCGGGGCTGGATCTTCTAGGAGTGAGCGCTCCCGAGAAGATGTAAGAATCGAACGGGCGGGGCTGAAATGCGCTCTGCTATACTCATTGCGGCGATTTCCGGGCGAAAGGTAGCAAAGGGCGGACATGAGCACGCGAGGCCGGTTGACGATCTGCCAGATCTCGGACATCCACTGCGGCAGCCCCTATTTCATCCCTGACCTGCTTGAACGTTCGATCCTCGAGATAAACGACCTGGCGCCGGCGGCGGTCGTGGTTTCGGGGGACCTCACGAACGCGGGGTATCGCCAGGAGTTCGAGCTCGCGGCCGAGTACGTGCGGCGCTTCGACTGCGAGAACGTCATGGTCATCCCGGGCAACCACGACTCGCGCAACGTCGGCTACGTCCACTTCGAACGCCTCTTCGGGGAGCGCTACTCTTGTATAGACTTCGAGGACGCCGTCATGGTAGGGGTGGATTCCTCCGAGCCCGACCTCAACGACGGGCGGGTCGGGCGCGAGCACTACGGGTTCATTCGCGACTCTTTCGCGCGGGCCGAAGAGCGGCTCAAGATCTTCGTCATCCATCACCACCTGATCCCCATCCCCGGCACCGGTCGCGAGCGCAACATCATCTTCGACGCCGGCGACGTGCTCGAGCTCCTCGACGAGGTTGGCACGGACCTGGTTCTCTCGGGGCACAAGCATGTGCCGTACTCGTGGAAGCTCGAGAACATGTTCATCGTGAACGCAGGTACGGCATCGACGACTCGTTTGCGCGGAAATACGCGGCCCTGCTACAACATCATCGAGATCGAGGACGGACACGTGCGGGTCTTCCGCAAGTACCCCTTCAAGGAGCGGGAGCTCACCATAGACTTCGACTCGGCCACCCGCGAGTACTCGCGCTACGAGGACAGGATAGACGCCGACCTCGGCATCGACCCGCAGCTACCGGTGAGCGGGGATTAAGGCCCGGCGGGCCGACGCTTGCGGGCGCTCTTCCTGATCGACGGCGAGCACTACCCGCCCGTCGTCCTCGACGCCATGCACAGCGTACGCGACTCCCTTGGCGCCGAGGGCGTGGCCGCCGCCTTCCTGGGCGGCACGGAGAAGCTCAAGGAGGGGACCGACTACGGTGTGCCCCTCGTAACCGGCGAGGACCCGGCATCCGCGGTGCAGAAAGCCCTCTCCGAGTACACAGTCGATGTGGTCGTGGACCTCTCGGACGAGCCCGTGGTCGGTTACCGGGAGCGGATGCGGATAGCCTCGCTGGTGCTCGCCGCAGGGGCGCGCTACCTGGGGAGCGACTTCGAGCTGAGGCCGCCCGAGCTTCATTCGATATCCACCAAGCCGGCGCTCGCCGTCGTCGGGACGGGCAAGAGGGTCGGCAAGACGGCGGTCTCGGGGTATCTGGCGCGGCTGCTGGCGCGAAAGGGGTTCGATCCGGGGGTAGTCTCGATGGGACGCGGGGGGCCGCCGCGCCCCGAGGTGATCGAGGGTCACAAGCTGGAGGTTGGGAGCGAGTACCTGCTCGAGGCGCTCGAGCGCGGGTCGCACGCGGCGAGTGACTACTACGAGACAGCGGCCCTGAGCCGCGTGACGACGGTCGGCTGCAGGCGTTGCGGCGGCGGGCTCGCCGGTGAGCCCTTCGTCTCGAACGTGCTGGAGGGAGCCCGCATCGCAAACAGCCTCGAGACGGGCGTGACCCTCTTCGACGGCTCGGGGGCCGCCATGCCGCCTGTGGAGGTGGAGCGGCGCGTGCTAGTCGCGGGCGCGCACCAGGACCCTGAGTACATAACAGGGTTCCTCGGGGCTTACCGCCTGTACGTCTCCGACCTGCTCCTACTTACGATGAGCGAGGAGCCGATGGCCGGCGAGGAGAAGGTAGCAGGTATCGTAGAGGACGTGCTCGAACTAAAACCGGAGCTCGCCGTGATCCCGGTGATCTTCCGCCCGCGCCCTGTCGGGGAGATCGAGGGCCTGCGCGTGGGCTACGTCTCCACCGCGCCGCCTGCCGTGCTGGACAAGCTGGCGCGGCACCTGGAGGAACACTACGGCTGCGAGGTCGTCGCCACATCGGGGAACCTCTCTGACAGGAAGCGGTTGGCTGAGGACCTCGACACGATGGCGGAGACCGAAGCCTACCTGACGGAGATAAAGGCCGCCGCGGTGGACGTTGTGACGCGCCAGGGTGCGGAGGAGGGCAAGCCCGTCTTCTACTGCGACAACGACCCGGTGGGCGAGGGGCTCGACGAGGAGCTGCTCAGGGTGGCGCGGGAGGCCGTCGCGGCGTCGGAGAGCGCTGGTCGATTCGGGGCGGCCGGTGTATAATAGAGGTGGTCGATAACGCGGCTCCCACCCAAGGATGGCCGCTCCGCACCATCTCGAAGAACCCCGCCCGCAAGACGCCCGATTCGTGTCGGGCATGGGAGGTCCGAAAGTACATTAGCGTGTCCGATCCTCGCCAGTCCACAGCATCGGTAGCTGTCGAGTACGCAGCCGTAACCGAGCGCGTAGCGCTCCAGGTGGCGCGGCTCGAAGGTTCCGGCGATCCGGAGGAATCCTATACGCTCGCCACGGAGACTTTTCGATCGGAGCTCGAGAAGGTCCCGGCGGCGGGGAAGGTGGCGATCCTGCGCGAGCAGCGCATGGACGAGAGGGGCAGGGTGCGGTCGCTCAAGACGCGGCCCGGTATCCTGAGCGTCGGGGACTCTTTAGGCGAGGGCTCGCCGGAGTTGGATCTCGCGGTCGAGCCCGTCGAAGGGTTGCAGCTCCTGGTCAAGGGGCAGGAGGGTTCGATCTCCGCGGTCGCGGCGGCCCCGAGGGGTAGTATGCTCAGGACCCCGGACATGTACATGAGCAAGCTCTTCGCCGGCCCGGGGGCGCAGATAGACTTAGACGCGCCCGCCGCACAGAACATAGAGGCCATAGCGGAAGCGGCGGAGCTCAGGCCGGCGGAGATAACCGGGGCGGTCCTCGATCGCGACCGGCACGAGAACCTCATAGAGGAGATCCGTGAGACCGGCGCGCGTATCCAGATCAGACCGGAGGGGGATCTCACGCCCGCGATCGCGGGCGGGTTGCGCGGCTCCGACCTCCACGCGGTCATCGGGATCGGCGGGGCGCCCGAGGGCATACTGGCCGCCGCGGTCATGAAGTGTCTCGGCGGAGAGATGGAGGCCAGGATGTGGCCGACGCAGCGCTCGCAGGTGGAGCAGCTCAAAGAGTACGGGTTCGAAGATCCGGAGCGCAAGCTCGCCCTGGACGACCTGATCCGGGGCGACGACGTGGTCTTCGCCGCTACCGGCGTGACGCCAGGCGAGCCCCTCAAGGGGGTCCAGTACTTCCGGGGTGGGGCCCGCACGAACACGGTGGTCATGTCCACGGCGCCCCGTGTGGTAAGATTCATGGACACCATTCACGCCCTCGAACCCGAGGCCGGGCTGCGGGGTTTCCAGATTTGACAAACGCAACTCAAGCAAGACCTGCGGCATCGCCGCATTCGTAAACCGGGAGGAAAATAGAGTGACCGAGTTGAGCACCCTGGAGCGCAAGCGCCTGAGCGATCTGCACCAGATCGCTTCGCAGCTGGGGATCGAGCAGTACCGCAAGTACCGCAAGCCCGAGCTGGCGCAGATGATCTACAAGGTAGCCACGGAACAGGCCGCCGAGCAGGCGGCCGACAGAGAGGTTGGAGCGGTAGCGACCGCGACCGAGCCTCAGACGACCAACGGGGAGACGGGCGTCGCCACCATCCCCGAGTCCGCCGCGGACGACACCGCCTTTGGCAGCGCCGTGGACGCCGCGGTCGAAGCCCCCGCCGAGCAACGGCAGCCGCGCCAGCGTCAGGAGCCGCGCCAGCGTCAGGAGCGCGCTGACAGGGGTGAGGAGCTGATCCAGTCGGGCGTCCTCGACGTGCTGCCGGACGGGTTCGGGTTCGTCCGGACGAACGGCTATAGCCAGAGCAAGGGGGACGTCTACGTCTCGACGAGCCAGATCAAACGCTTCAACCTCAGGCGCGGAGACTACATAGTCGGCCAGATACGGCCCGCTCGCGACGGAGAGAAGTACCCTGCGATGGTGCGCATCGAGACCATCAACGGCAAGGAGCCCCAGAAGGGCCGCTGGCGTCCGAACTTCGACGACCTGACGCCGCTTTACCCGATGGAGAGGCTCCGCCTCGAGTGGAAGCCGAACGACATCGCCCCGCGCGTCATAGACCTCGTGGCCCCAATAGGCAAGGGCCAGCGCGGCATGGTGGTCTCGCCGCCCAAAGCCGGCAAGACCACCGTTCTCAAGCAGATAGCCCAGTCCATCGCAGCCAACTACCCCGAGACCAAGCTATTCGTGGTGCTCGCCGACGAGCGCCCCGAGGAGGTCACGGACTGGGAGCGGAGCGTGCAGGAGGCCGAGGTCATCGCCTCGACCTTCGACCAGCCCGCAGACAACCACATTGCGGTGGCTGAGCTGGTCCTCGAGCGCGTCAAGCGCCTCGTCGAGGAGGGCGAGGACGTGGTCGTGCTGCTCGATGGCATAACCAGGCTCTCGAGGGCGTACAACCTCGCCGCGCCGGCGAGCGGCAGGATCCTATCGGGTGGTGTTGACTCCGCCGCTCTGTATCCGCCCAAGAAGTTCTTCGGGGCGGCGCGCAACATCGAGAACGGCGGCTCGCTCACGATCCTCGCCACAGCGCTGGTCGAGACCGGCAGCAGGATGGACGAGGTCATCTTCGAGGAGTTCAAGGGCACGGGTAACATGGAGCTCAGGCTCGATAGGAAGCTGGCGAACCGCAGGCTCTACCCCGCCATCAACATCGAGGACTCCTCGACGCGCAAGGAAGAGCTCCTCATGGAGCCGGCCGAGGCCCAGAGGGTCTGGCAGGTCCGCAGCATCCTCAACTCACTCGAGCCCTCGGCGAAGCTGGAGCTCCTCATAGCCAAGCTAAAGGAGACCCGCACCAACGCCGAGTTCCTGCGCGAGCTGCAGCGCGTCCGGGGTTAGCCAGAGCCATCCTGGCGGGGCGGCGGTCCAGGCCGTCCCGCCTTTACAGACGTATTAGACTAGTATGGTGGCGTTTCATTCTAGATGGAGGAACGGATGAAGAAGGGCATACACCCTGAGTACAGGCCCGTGGTCTTTCGCGACGGGAGCGCGGACTTCGCGATCCTGACCCGCTCGACGATAGAGACGGAGAGGACCATAGAGTGGGAGGATGGGAACACCTACCCGCTGGTCGAGCTCGACATCTCGAGCGCGAGCCACCCCTTCTACACGGGCAGGCAGCGCATCGTGGACACCGGCGGCCGGGTGCAGCGGTTCGAGAACAGGCGCCAGTCCCGCCAGAACCGGCAGTAGGGCCCGGCCGTGAGGGTCGGGGGGCAGGCCATAATGGAGGGCGTGCTGATGCGCTCCCCCAACTTCTGGGGAATGGCCGTCCGCACGCCGACGGGAGAGCTCGACCTCAGGGCCGAGGGCTTCCGCTCGATCACGCGCCGGAGCAGGCTCTTCAGGCTTCCGATAATCCGCGGCGCTCTCTCGCTGGGCGAGACCCTCTGGCTCGGCATGAAGGCGCTGACGTTGTCTACTAACATCGCGCTCGGTGAGGAAGAAGACCTCTCCAAGCGGGAGATCGCGTTTACCCTCGGGTTCGCGGCCGTGCTCGGCTTCGGGCTCTTCCTGGTGGCGCCTGTGCTCGGGACCAAAGGGATAGGCGCGCTTGCGGGCAACAGCATCGAGCATCCCGTGCTCTTCAACCTGGTCGAGGGCGGGATCCGGATCGCGATCTTCGTCGCCTACCTGATCGGTATAACCCTGATCAGCAAGGACGTGAAGCGCTTTTTCGCCTACCACGGAGCCGAGCACAAAGCCATAAAGGTCTACGAGCGCGGTGAGGAGCTCGTCCCCGAGAACGCTCGCGGGCTGGATACCAGCCACGTCCGCTGCGGGACGAGCTTCGTACTGTACGTGCTGGTCTTGAGCATCCTGGTATTCTCGCTGCTCGGGGTCGAGGGGTGGCTGTTCATGGTGCTGAGCCGGCTCATCGTGATACCGCTGGTGGCGGGTATCGCCTTCGAGTTCATCATGTGGAGCGCGAGGAACCAGGAGAACCCGGTTGTGAAGTTGCTCGTCTGGCCTGGCTTGCAGATGCAGAAGCTGACGACGCGCGAGCCTACCGACGACATGGTCGAGGTCGCTATGGCCTCCTTGAAGAAGGTGCTCTCGATGGAGAGCGAGGCCAGGATCGAGCCCGACGAGGCTACGAACAAGCTGGTGATCTAGAAGCATGGACGATCAGATAATCAAGCTGGCCGAGGAGACGCTCGGCCGCTACAACGCGCTGACAGAAGAACTTTCAGACCCCGGCATATTCTCGGACCAGAGACGCTACAGGGAGGTCGCCAAGGAGCACGCCCGCCTGCGGCGCGGAGCCGAGCTCTGCCAGAACCTGCTGGATTCCGTAAACGAGATGCGGGAGGCGCGGGAGCTCGTGCCGGGCGCCGAGTCGGCTGAGGAGCGGGAGTTCTTCGCGGCGGAGGCACAGGCAGCCGAGGAGCGGGCCGAGGAGTTGGCCGAGGAGATACGGGCCGAGATCATCGACCGCGACCCTAACGACGACAAGGACGTCATCATCGAGATCCGGGCCGGCGCGGGTGGCGACGAGGCGGCCCTCTTCGCCGGCGAGCTGCACGACATGTACACCCGCTACGCCGACCGCCTTGGCTTCAACCATCGCACCCTCGCCTCGAGCCCCGCCGAAGTCGGCGGGTACAGGGAGATCACCGTCGAGATAGAGGGCGACCGCGCATACTCCGTCTTCATGCACGAGGGAGGCACCCACAGGGTACAGCGCGTACCGAAGACCGAGAGCCAGGGCCGCATCCACACCTCGACGGCTACGGTCGCGGTCCTGCCGGAAGCGGAAGACGTAGAGATAGAGATAAACCCTGGCGTCCTCGAGATAGACGTCTACCGCTCCAGCGGCCCCGGCGGGCAGAGCGTGAACACTACGGACTCCGCGGTCAGGATCACACACAAGCCCACCGGCCTCGTCGTGACCTGCCAGAACGAGAAGAGCCAGCTCCAGAACAAGGAGCAGGCGCTTCGGATCTTACGCTCGCGTCTCCTAGAACGCGAGATACGCGAGCGCAGGGAGCAGGAAGGCGCCATGCGGCTCGCGCAGGTCGGGACCGGCGACCGCTCGGCGAAGGTTCGCACCTACAACTTCCCGCAGGGCCGCATAACCGACCACCGCGTCGGCGTCACCTCCCACAACCTCGAGGCCGTCCTGAACGGCGAGCTCGACGAGTTCACCCAGGCGCTCGCCGCCAAAGAGCGCGCCGACAAGCTCGCCGCCGAGGCCGCCGGAACCCCCGGCTGATAAGGTGCGGACCGGCGCACCGAGCGCCCGGCAGGCAGCCCGGGACGCCGCAGATAAGCTCGAGCGAGCCGGGGTCCCCGAGCCCGCCGCCTCAGCCGAGGTCCTCCTCTCCGAGTTGCTGGAGATAAAGCGCGGGGAGATAGCCCTCCACGACGAACGTCTTACGGAGGAGCAGGCGGAGCTTTACGACGCCTGGATCTCCCGCCGCCTGCAACGCGAGCCGGTGCAGCGCATCCTCGGCTACGCGTATTTCAGGAACCTGCTGCTGGATCTGAATATGGACACCCTCATCCCGCGCCCCGACACCGAGAGCGTCGTGGACCTGGCGCTGGAGCGGATAGACCTGCGCGGCGGCTCGTGCCGGGTGCTCGATATCGGGACGGGCTCCGGCGCCATCTCCATCTCCATCGCCCAAGAGCGCCCTCTCTGCGACGTCCACGCCACCGACGTCTCCGGGGACGCACTCGAGATCGCGCGCCGCAACGCGGAGCGGAACGGAGCAACGGTACACTTCCACCGGGCCGACGTGGCCTCCGGCTTGCAGTTCTTGAAAGGGAAGGTGGACCTCCTGGTCTCGAACCCGCCCTACGTGGATGAGGTCTCCGCCGAGCGGCGGCTCGCTCCCGAGGTGCGCCAGTGGGACCCGCCCGCCGCTCTGTACAGCGGCTCTGACGAGTACGCGTTCTTCAGACGCATCTTCGCGGAGACGCCGCCGCTGCTCGCAGACGGCGCCGACGTGGTGCTCGAGATCGGGGACGGCCAGGCCGAAGCCGTGCGGGAGCTCGGAGAGCGTGCAGGTTTCATCCCCCTCGACACCCGGCTCGACCTCGCAGGCACGCCAAGGGCTGTGATCCTGCGCCGTGAACGATGACAGAGATCGTCACCCCGGTGGAGGCAGCCGAAGCGTTGCGCGAGGGCGAGGTAGCGCTCGTTCCCACGGAGACCGTCGTGGGGCTCGTCGCCGCGGAGGCGGGCCTGTCCCGGATACGGGAGATCAAGGGCCGCGACGCGGACAAACCGGTCGCCCTGCTCTGCGCCTCACCCCGGGATGCCTTCGCCCTCGCCGCGAGCGTTCCCCCGCTCGCGCGTACGCTGGCCGCCGCGTACTGGCCAGGCCCGCTGACGCTCGTGCTAGACCGTCCGGGTGGCGGAACCGTCGGCGTGCGTGTGCCGGCTGACTCCGCCGTACGAGCCGTGCTCGCCGCCTACGGGGACCCGCTCTACGCGACGAGCGCCAACCCCTCCGGCGAGCCCGCCCCCGCTGGGCTGGAAGAGGTGGATGCGCGAGTATCCGAAGCGGTGGACCTGGTCGTCGGGGGCGAGCCGGGGACCGGCGAAGCCTCGGCCGTCGTGGATCTCTCGGGTGGACGGACGCGGCTCCTGCGCGCTACCGGGGAGTTGACGGAGGAGGCGTTGGAGCGCCTTGCGCGAGTGTAGAGATCCGGGTTTGAGGGCCTTACGGACAACGTTTATACTCCGATTGGTCATGCGTCCGGTAGGGAGGACGAGGGAGAGCATCGAGGATTCTGGTGTCCACATCAGCTTTACGAGGCGACGAGCGCGCCGCCAAACCCGAAGAGCGGAGGTAGAGGTATGTTAGGTCCGTACACCGAGGTTGTAGATTCGGCGGTCCAAGAGGCGCTCGACGGGGAGCTCGAACGCCAGCGGTCGACCATCGAGCTGATAGCGAGCGAGAACTTTACCTCCCCGGCGGTGCTCGCAGCCCAGGGCTCGGTGATGACGAACAAGTACGCCGAGGGCTACCCTGGCAAGCGCTACTACGGCGGCTGCGAGTTCATGGACGTGGTAGAGCAGCTCGCCATAGACCGGGCGAAGGAGCTCTTCGGCGCAGATCACGCCAACGTGCAGCCTCATTCGGGGAGCCAGGCGAACGAGGAGGCGTACGCCGTCCTGGCCGAACCAGGCGACAAGGTCCTCGCGATGGACCTTGCCCACGGCGGGCACCTGACGCACGGCGCGAAGTTCAACTTCTCCGGGCGGACCTACGACTTCGTCCATTACGGCGTCGGCGACGACGGCTTTATCGACTACGATCACCTGCGCGAGATCGCGCTGCGCGAGAACCCCAAGATGATCCTGGCCGGCGCGAGCGCCTACCCGCGCATCCTGGAGTTCGAGAAGTTCCGTGAGATCGCCGACGAGGTCGGGGCTTTCTTCCTCACGGACATGGCTCATATCGCGGGCCTCGTGGCGGCCGAGGTTCACCCTTCGCCCATCCCCTACAGCGAGGTAGTCACGACGACCACCCACAAGACGCTGCGGGGCGCCCGCGGCGGCATGATACTCTGCCGCGAGGAGTTCGCCAAGAAGGTGAACAGTCGCGTCTTCCCCGGAATGCAGGGTGGCCCGCTCATGCATGCCATAGCCGGTAAGGCTGTGGCACTCGGTGAGGCGCTCAAACCCGAGTTTAAAGACTACGCCCGCCAGATCGTCGATAATTGCAAGGCTCTGGCCGATGGTCTGCTCGAAGGCGGGCTCGACCTCGTCTCCGGCGGGACGGACAACCACCTGATCCTGGTCGACCTGATAGAGGCTGATACGACAGGCAAGGAGCTGGAGGAGACGCTCGAGTCGGTAGGCGTCACCTGCAACAAGAACATGGTCCCGAACGACCCCGAGCCCCCGACCGTCACGAGCGGCGTCCGGCTCGGCACGGCAGCCATGACGACGCGCGGCATGGGCGAGGCCGAGATGCGCGAGATAGCGGATATCATCGTGAGGGCCAGCCGCGGCGAGCTCGACGGCCTGCGCGACCGCGCCAGGGCGCTCACCGAGGCTTTCCCACTCTATGAATGAGGCGAAGCCGGAGGCCAGGAACCTCCAGGTCGTAGATGGCCCGTTGAGCCAGCACAAGCTCGCTGTCCTTCGCGACGAGCGGACACCCACCGCGGAGTTCAGGCAGGCCATGAAGGAGCTCGCCCTCATCATGGTCGCAGAGGCCACCCGCGACATGCCGACCCGTCCGGTCCGGATCCGAACCCCGCTCGCCGAGACGGAGGTGGAGGAGATCTCCGCTCCAGTGTGCCTCGTCCCTGTCCTGCGCGCCGGCCTCGGGATGCTCGATGGCGCACTCGCCCTGTTGCCACAGGCCACTGTCGGGTTCATGGGACTCTTCAGGGACGAGGAGACGGCCCAGCCGATCGAGTACTATGTGAACCTCCCCCGGAACCTCGAGGACTACCTGGTCCTGGTTCTCGACCCGATGCTGGCTACCGGCGGCAGCCTCTCGGCGACCCTGACGAAGCTGAAGGACGAAGGTGCGACCTGGATCTCCTGCCTCCACGCCGTCGCCGCCGTGCCCGGCGTCGAGCGGCTCAGCCGGGAGCACCCCGACGTCAAGCTCTACGCCGCCGCCGTAGATCCCGAGCTCGACGAGCGTTCGTTTATCGTGCCGGGGCTCGGCGACGCGGGAGACAGGTTGTATGGAACCCTTTGAGAGAGCCGACGTGGACACCTCCGAAGAGCACGCCGCGCTGAAGCGCGCCCGTCCCTCGTGGGACGAGTACTTCATGCGCATAGCGCACGAGGTCGCCACGCGCTCGACGTGCCCGCGTCTCGCGGTCGGCGCGGTGGTCGTGCATGACAAGCGCATTCTTACCACCGGCTATAACGGGAGCCCATCGGGTATGCCCCACTGCGACGACGTGGGATGCCTCATCCGGATCGTGGACGGTCGCGAGAGTTGCCAGCGCACCCTGCACGCAGAGCAGAACGCCATTATCCAGGCCGCTTACCATGGCGTCTCGGTCCAGGGCGCGTCTATCTACTGTACCCACCAGCCGTGCCTGATGTGCGTGAAGATGATCATGAACGCAGGCATCGAGGAGGTCTGCTACGCCGGCGGCTACCCCGATCCCCTCGCCATGGAGCTCGCCGCCGAGGGGGGCCTGAAGATGATCCGGTACTCCCTGGAGCCCTGAACAACCCCTACGCCTCGAATCCGTAGAGGGTCCTGACCCACACCGCTTCTAGCGTTCTGATCACCGCGGCCGTCTTCGCACGCGACGGGCGCCCATTCGGCAGCCCGAAGGCATCGAGCAGGTACCGCTCGGTCATGAGCACCAGAGCCCGCGCCGTCTCCTCAGGATCCAGTCCTTTCGGTGATAATCCCGCCTCGACGTCGCGCTCTATGCGGGCAGCCACCGCCTCGATGAGGCGCTCGATCAGACCTAACCTGTAGACCTCCTCGACCTTCGGGTCCTGGCTCGCCGCATCCGCTATCGCCCGCAATACCCGCCCGTGCCTGACAAAAGTCTCCGCACCCCCGCGCAAGGCCTCCACTAAAACCTCGCGTGCCTCCTCCCGCCCCCCTTCGACCCCCGTGAGCCAGCGCCGGTCCACCGCGAACAGCAGTCCACCAATGCCCTCCAGTAAGCGCGTAACTACGTCGTAGCTGTCCCGGAAGTACGCGTAAAATGCCGGCCGCGATAGCCCCGTGCGCGCCATGACCCGCTCCACAGTCAATTCCCGGAACGGATGCTCCTCTAGAAAAGACCGCGCCGCAGCGAGTATCGCCCGCTCAGCTTCTTCCGGCCGCCGCCTGCGCCGCGGCGTACGCCCCACCGTCATCTCGCCTCCCGCATGCACACAACTGTACTAGCTTATTGACACCGTGTCTATTGACGTCGCGTCAATAAGGAAGTAGACTTGGGTTTACAAGAGTTCCTGATAAAGGAGAGCGTAAAGGCTCGTGGAGATCATGCAGTCTTTTCCCGGGATGCAAGGTGCGTAGTGTGCTGCGAAGTTGGGTAAAGAGCAGCGTGGATGAACAACAAGAGTGGGGAGCGAGCGCTCGCGACGGGGCCTTCCATGCGAAGGTGGCGAGAGCTTGAAACTTTTTGCAACACTTTGCGCGTTAGGGTATGATCTTGTCGATGCCCAACACCAATTCGCAGAGAAACGACGGGGGTGGGGGATACGCCCGTTTTATCTCTTTAGGGTTCACGTTAATCGCAATCATCGGCGGCCTAACGGCGGTCGGTTTCTTCGTGGACACGTGGCTCGGGACGCTGCCGCTCTTCCTGCTCGTCGGGCTGGTGCTCGGGTTCGCCGGTGGCCTGTTCTATCTATACCGGGCGCTGGGCAGTCTAGGCGGCAGATGAGCGACCACTGGCGACTCGCGCTCTGGTACGCCGCGTGGCTGCTCGGTCTTGCGGCTCTGATCTCGGCTGCGCTCTTCCTGGTTTACGGCGGCGTTCACGCGTGGTCGTTTCTTTACGGCGCGGGGGCGGCGGTCTTGAGCTTCGTTTCGACGGCGCTCACGATCTCACTTTTCGCCGGGCGATCAATGGCGGCTGGAGTAATGATCGGGGGGGCGTCGTTCGTGGTGCGGCTGGTCTTCGCCGCGGCTGTGCTCGGCATCCCGGCTTACCTCGGGTTGTGGCCCGTGGTGCCCATGCTCGCCGGCTTCGCCGGGGTGTACGTCGCCGAGAACGTGGCCGCTGCGGTAAGGATGTCCAAGACAAGGAACCAGTCGAGCGCGAAGCCTGGAGCGACGTCTCGCGAGGGAGCAGGACGGAGGGCGGGAAATTGACCGTAAGCCTGGCATTGATACAGCAGCTGAGCCAGGAAGAGATACGTAAGCAGATTCTCCACACCTGGGAGAGCGCCAAGCACACCTGGGTCGTTCCGATACACATCGGGCCGATAGACGTCTCCTTGAACAAGGCCGTCTGGTTCCTGTTCATCGGGGCGGCGATCACGTTCATCGTCCTTTACTTCGGGAGCAGGGCACTGAGCAACAGGCCAGGGGCGTACCAGGTGATAGTCGAGGAGATCTACGCTTTCGGTCGCAACAACCTGGGCGGGCAGGTGAGCGAGGAGGGGAGAAAGTGGTTCCCTTACACCCTCTCCATCTTCGTCTTCCTGCTCACGCTCAACATCATCGGTCTCTTCCCGAACAGTTACCCTGTCACCAGCAACATCTCCTTCACGCTGACGCTCGCGCTGCTGACGTTCATCCTCACCCAATACGAGGGCTTCAGGCGCAACGGGGTGGGGCGGTATCTCAAGAGTTTTGTGCCCCCGGGGCTGCCGTTCAAGCCGCTCATGGTCCCGTTTATGTGGTTCGTCGAGTTCATCCAGGAGTTCACCAAGCCGCTCACGCTCGCATTGCGACTCTACGCCAACATACTGGCGGGGCACCTGATCATCTTCGTCTTCCTCAGCTTCATTCTGTATTTCGGGACGTTCATGGCCGTGATCTCCGTACCCGCGGCGGTCGTCTTCTTCGCTTTCGAGATCTTCGTCGCGGTTCTGCAAGCTTACATTTTCGCTATACTCACGCAGGTTTATATCGAACTGGCGATGTTCCGCGAGGATCACTAGGCGCGGTCGAAGGGTTATGAAAAATAGTAGAGAGGAGCAATAACGCATGGACATGGTGGCGCTACTTCAGGGTAGCACTGAAGGGTTCAGGTATATTGGTATCGGCGTCGCGGCGGGAACGGCGGTAATCGGGCCCGGCGCGGGTATGGGGTACCTGATCGGACAGACCATCGCGAGCATCCACCGCCAGCCGGAAGCGTTCGAGCAGACGAGGACGTTGATGTTTCTCGGCATCGGGTTGGTCGAGGCGTTCGCGCTGTACGGTCTCGTCTTCGCCCTTCTCATCGCCTTCGTCCTCTAATAGAGGAGAGCGTATGGACCCGACGGGCATATTCGACCTTCCCAATACGAGCCTGATCTTCTGGGAGATCATCACCTTCGCGATCCTCCTGTTCCTGCTCTACCGCTACGTATATCCGCCGATACGCGACCAGATCCAGCGCCGCCAGTCCGAGATAGAGCAGGCTATAGACGAGGCGCAGAAGACCCGCAGCGAGGCGCGCGAGCTCCTCGCCGAGTACCGGCGCCAGATCGAAGAGGCCAGGGGCGAGGCGCGCCAGATCCTGGACGAGGCCCGCAAGCAGGGCGAGGCCGCGCGCGAGCGAGCCAAGCGCGAGGCGCGCGAGGAGGCAGACCGCATCATCCAGCGCGCCCGCGAGGAGATAGGACGCGAGCGGGACGCGGCCCTGCGCGAGCTGCGCCGCGAGGTCGCTGACATGGTCATAGTGGCTACCGAGCGCGTCATCGGACACGAGCTGGACCGCGAGGAGCACGAGCGCCTGATCTCCGAGGCCCTCGACAGCCTCGAGGCCGAGGTAGCCGGAGAGGCGAGGTAGCTTGAGCGCCGTCTCGACCTACGCCGAAGCCCTCTTCGAGGCTGCCCGCGAGCGCGACGAGCTCGAGGAGGTCCTCGAAGAGCTAAAGGAGTTCGAGACCGCGTTGGAGGAGAGCGAGGAGTTGCGGCTCTTCTATTACGGGAGCCAGATCTCCGAGCGCGAGAAGCGCCGGGCGATAGACGCCTTGACCGAGGGGATGACCCTCACGACCAGGAACTTCCTCAAGGTCCTCTCGGACAACGGGCGGGAGGAGATCTTCGAGGAGCTATTGCTTCGCTACGAGGAGTTGGTGAAGGAGTACCTCGGCAAGGTTGAGGTCGCGGTCACGACGGCGGTGGAGCTTTCCGAGGAGCAGCTGGACCGCATGAGGGAGCGGCTGGGTAGGTCACTCGAAGGCCGCGAGGTAATATTGCAGACGAGCGTCGACCCGAACATCCTGGGTGGCGCGGTCTTCCGGTACGGAGGACGCATGATTGACAGCAGTGTCCGGGGGCACCTTGCGAGCCTCCGGGAGGAGATGCTCGAGAGGGGTGTTTTTGGTGGGTAGGCTCAGGCCGGAGGAGGTCTCCTCCATACTTAAGAGCGCTATAACGGACTATGAGAGCAGGGTCCGCACCGAGGAGGTCGGGCAGGTTCTGGAGGTGGGGGATGGCATAGCGCGCGTCCACGGCCTCCAGAAAGCGATGTACCAGGAGATGCTCGAGTTCGAGGACTCGAGAGGTGAGAAGGTCATCGGGCTCGCCCTCAATCTCGAGGAGGACAACGTCGGCGTCATCATCGCCGGCGACGACACGCACATCCAGGAGGGCAACCTGGTGCGGCGCACCGAGCGCCTCGCGAGCGTGCCGGTCGGGGAAGGGGTCCTTGGCCGCGTCATAGACGCCCTCGGCTTCCCGATGGACGGGAAGGGTGAGATCGAGGCCGAGGAGGACCTCCCGGTCGAGATCGTCGCGCCCGGCATCATAAAGCGCCAGCCGGTCAAGCAGCCTCTCCAGACGGGCATCAAGGCCATAGACGCCATGATCCCCATCGGCCGCGGACAGCGCGAGCTCATAATCGGCGATAGGAAGACGGGCAAGTCGGCTATCGCGATAGACACGATCATAAGCCAGGCCGACCAGAACGTGAAGTGCATCTACGTCGCCATCGGCCAGAAGGACGCCACCGTCGCGGGCGTGATGGCCGACCTCGAGGAGGCCGGCGCGCTGGACTACACCACCGTCATCAACGCCTCGGCTTCCCAGTCGGCGACGCTCCAGTACCTCGCCCCCTATGCAGGCTGCGCTATAGGCGAGTTCTTCATGAACCGCGGCGAGGACACGCTCCTCATCTACGACGACCTCTCCAAGCACGCCGTCGCCTACCGCCAGATGATGCTCTTGCTCAGGCGCCCGCCCGGCCGCGAGGCGTACCCTGGCGACGTCTTCTACCTCCACTCGCGGCTGCTCGAGAGGGCGGCCAAGCTCTCCGAGGACGCCGGTGGCGGCTCGCTCACGGCGCTGCCCATCGTCGAGACCAAGGAAGGGGATATCTCGGCGTACATCCCAACCCACGTCATATCCATCACGGACGGCCAGATCTACCTCGACGCCGACCTCTTCAACTCGGGCCAGCGCCCGGCGATAGATACCGGTAACTCGGTGTCCAGGGTCGGAGGTTCGGCCCAGATCAGGGCCATTAGGAAGGTCGCAGGGACGCTCAGGTTGGACCTGAACCAGTACCGCGAGCTTCAGAGCTTCGCCCAGTTCGGGAGCGACCTGGACAGGGCGACGCAACAGACCCTCGCCCGCGGCGAGCGCCTCACGGCGATCCTAAGGCAGGGAGAGCGCGACCCGATGCCGGTCGAGGAGCAGGTGGCGGTCATCTTCGCCGCTGCGAACGGCTACCTAGACCACATCGAGCCGGAAGATGTCCCTGACTGGGAGAGGCAGTTCAGGGACTACATGCGCGACAGCCACAGTGATATCCTCGAGGCCATCCGCGAGGAGAAGGACCTCACAGACGAGATCGAGCAGAAGCTCCGCGAGGCGATCGAGCACTTCAACGAGATCTACGAGCCCGAGCAGGAGAGCCTCGTGAACGTCTCCGTCGGGGACGGCGAGGAGGAAAACGGCTCCGCGGAGAACCTGCCCGAGGAGACCCCCCCTGAAGAGGAGACACAGGAGGGCGAGGAGGAGACCGCGGAGGAGAGGAGCTAGGGCTTGGCGACCCTCAGGGACCTCAAGCGGCAGATAGCCTCCGTCAAGAACATCGCCAAGGTCACGGAGGCTCTGCAGACCGTCTCGGCGGTGAAGTTCCGCAAGGCCGAGGCGCGGGTCAAGCGGGCCCGGCCCTACGCGGAGAACGTGGAGCAGATGATGCGCGATGTCGCCCGCAGCGCAGGGGGCAGCTCCCAGCTGCTGACCGGCCGCGAGGGGAACACGGGGAACACGGTCGCCATCTGCGCGGTCACGGCCGACCGCGGGCTCGCCGGAGGCTTCAACGCCCAGGTCCTCAGGACCACGGTCCAGTTCAGGCGCGAGCGCGACGCGGAGTTCGTTCAGGTCGCGAGCGGCCGCAAGGCCGTGGCTTTCTTCCGCTTCCGGCGCCTAGACCTGCACGAGGTCTACACCGGGTTCTCGGACAGCCCGACATACGAGAAGGCGCGTGAGATCGGGCACGACCTCACCAGGCTCTTCAACGAAGAAGAGGCCGACGAGGTCTACCTGATCTACAATCGCTTCGAGAGCGCGCTCACCCAGCGCCCCGTTGTCACGCGCCTCCTGCCGGTGGCACCCGAGGGCGATGAAGAATCCGACGACGAGGGTCTCCCATCCACGTTCATGGAGTACATTCCTGATGCGGACGTCATCCTGCACAAGCTCGTCCCGCGCTACGTTGAAACGATGGTCTGGCAGGCGCTCCTCGAGAGCGCGGCCGGCGAGCACGGAGCGCGGATGACGGCGATGAAGAACGCCACGGACAACGCCAACGAGCTGGCCAGGGACCTGACGCTCGCGATGAACAAGGCGCGCCAGGCCCAGATAACCCGGGAGATAAGCGAGATCGCGGCGGGCGCCGAAGCGCTATCCGCCGGCTAGAGGAGGAATTTTTATGACCGAGAGCGATAGCGGCCAGTCTTTCCATCGCTCGACCTTCGGCGGGGAGCGGGGCGAGGTCGGCAACGGCCAGACCGGGACGCAGCGGGAGACTCAGCAGGACGGCCAGGAGGTACGGCGAGAGGGCGTCGGCACCGTCGTCGAGGTCAAGGGGCCGGTCGTGGACGTCCGATTCTCTCCTGAGGAGATACCGGAGATCTACAATGCCCTGACTGTCCCGCTACAGACGCCCGGAGACGACGAGGATGGAGAGACCGAGCTCGTCCTCGAGGTCCAGCAGCTCCTCGGCGACGACGTGGTCCGCACGGTGGCGATGGCCTCGACGGACGGCCTGCAGCGCGGCGTGGACGTGCAGGACACGGGCAGTCCGATAACGGTGCCCGTGGGCGAGCAGGTCCTCGGGCGAGTTCTCGACGTCCTCGGCAACCCGGTGGACGAGCAGGGCCCTATCGAGGACCCGGACGGCCACTGGTCGATCCACCGCCCCTCGCCACGGTTCGAGGACCTCTCGACCCAGGCGGAGCAGTTCATCACCGGCATCAAGGTCATGGACCTGCTCTGCCCGGTCAGGCGCGGCGGCAAGGTCGGCCTCTTCGGCGGCGCCGGAGTCGGCAAGACAGTCGTTATTCAGGAGTTGATCAACAACATCGCCCTGCAGTACGAGGGCACGAGCGTCTTCGCTGGCGTCGGCGAGCGCACGCGCGAGGGGAACGACCTCTATGGCGAGTTCCAGGAGGCCGGCATCCTCGGTAACGTTGCGCTCGTCTTCGGCCAGATGAACGAGCCGCCGGGCGCCCGCTTCAGGGTCGGACTCACCGGCGTCACCGTATCGGAGTACTTCCGCGACGAGCAGGGGCAGGACGTGCTGTTCTTCATGGACAACGTCTTCCGCTTCGTGCAGGCGGGCAACGAGGTCTCGGCGCTGATGGGCAGGATGCCGTCGGAGGTGGGCTACCAGCCCACCCTCGCCACCGAGATGGGGGCGCTCCAGGAGCGCATCACGTCAACCAACAAGGGCTCCATAACGAGCTTCCAGGCCGTCTACGTCCCCGCCGACGACTTCACCGACCCGGCCCCGTTCACCGTGTTCGCCCACCTCGACTCGACGGTCGAGCTGGCGCGTAACCTGGCCGAGCAAGGTATCTACCCGGCGGTCGACCCGCTGACCTCATCCTCGACGATCCTCGACCCTTCGGTCGTAGGCGAAGAGCACTACGAGGTCGCCCAACAGGTCAAGAACATTCTCCAGCGCTACAAGGAGCTCCAGGATATCATCGCCATCCTCGGCATAGACGAGCTCTCCGAGGAGGACAAGGTAATCGTGGGCCGGGCGAGGAGGCTCCAGCGCTTCCTCTCGCAGCCGTTCTTCGTCGCCGAGCAGTTCACCGGCATGGAGGGCAAGTTCGTCGAGCTCGAAGACACGATCCGGTCGTTCAAGGAGGTCGTCGAAGGTAAGCACGACGAGCTGCCGGAGCAGGCCTTCTACCTCGTCGGTAACATCGACGAGGCTGTTGAGAAGGCCCGCGGGATGAGCGCCGAGGAGGAAGAAGAGGAAGAAGAGGAAGGGTCCGAAGGGGAGGACGAGTCCGGCGAGGAGCCCGAAGCGGAGGAGGACTCTCAAGAAGAGGGCTCTGAAGAAGAGGGCTCCGGCGAGGAAGACGAGCCTGAGGAAGGCGACGAGCGGCGGTGACGGAGGCTCGCGAGGAGCGGCGCGAAGGCCGGCAGCTCTTCTGCCGGATCATCACGCCTGAGCGGCCTGTTTTCGACGGCGAGGCCGACCTCGTCATCACGAGGATAGCGGACGGCGACCTCGGGGTCCTGGTCGACCACGCCCCGACCGTCTCGACGGTCGAGATCGGGGAGGTCCGCATCCACCAGGGCGAGGAGCGGAGCATCTACGCTACCTCCGACGGTTTCTTCAAGGTCTCCGAGAACCTGGTCCAGATCCTGGTCGAGGAGGCCGTCCCGCCGGAGGAGATAGATGTCGAGGACGCCGAGAACCGCGTCGAGGAGGCTGAGAGGGAGCTCGCCGACGTCTCGGACGACGACGAGAGGCGAAAAGAGGTCATGCGCCGCCAGCGCGTGGCGGAGAACCTGGTCCGTGTCGCGCGGAGGTACGAGGGAGAGGGTTAGCCCGGCCGCCTCCGCGGCTGTAACGCAACCGTTATGAGGCTGTAACCATTGCGTAACCTGCTTCAGTCATAGTATCGTTGCACAACCGATCGGGTCTGTATCAATGCTGTATCGGGGAGGGTGGAAATGGAGCGTTTTCTCGTCGAAGGAGGAGCACGGCTCCACGGCGAGGTGGAGATCTCCGGGGCGAAGAACGCGGCCCTGAAGCTCATCGCCGCGTCTCTATTGGCGCCCGGCACGACTACCCTGCGCAACGTGCCTTGCATCAAGGACGTCGACACGATGCTCGCCGTCCTCGAAGGCCTGGGGACCGACGCCTACTTTCACGGGCACACCCTCGAAATAGACGCCTCGGATATCGACTCCTACTGCGCCCCTTACGAGCTGGTGCGCCAGATGCGGGCTTCCATCGTGGTCCTCGGACCGCTCGCCGCCCGCTTCGGCGAGGCCGAGGTCTCCGCGCCGGGCGGGTGCAACCTGGGCCTGCGCAAGTTCAACTTCCACCTCGATGGCCTCAGGGCTCTGGGTGCGGAGGTCGAGTTGGATCACGGCTTCATCAAGGCGACGGCGCCGGGGGGGCTCAGGGGCGCGGAGGTGAACTTCGAGTACCCGAGCGTCACCGCCACGGAGAACGTGATGATGGCTGCTGTCCTGGCAGATGGGATCACGATCATCGAGAACGGCGCGCGCGAGCCGGAGGTAGTCGACCTGGCGGAGTTCCTTAACTCGATGGGCGCGAGCGTCAACGGGGCGGGGACGGGCCGCATCGTCATCGAGGGCGTCGAGGAGCTGGAGCCCGTCGAATGGTCGGTGATGCCGGACCGCATCGAGGCCGGCACCTTCATCATGGCGACTGCCGCCACGGGCGGAGACGTGGAGATCAAGGCGGCCCGCAGGGATCACCTCAAGATGGAACTGGAGAAGCTGTGTGAGATGGGTGTGGAGATCACCGACCTGGACGACCCCGCAGGCGGGGTCCGCGTGCGCGTGGATGACCCCGCTGACCTCGCCGGGGTAGACGTCTCGACCCTCCCGTTCCCCGGCTTCGCGACTGACCTGCAGGCTCAGATGATGGTCGCCCTCACCCAGGCTACGGGGGCGGGGATCATCACCGAGAACGTCTACGAGAACAGGCTCCAGGTGGCCGAGGAGCTCAACCGGATGAACGCGGGCATAGATCTCTTTGGCGGCCACCGCGCCCTCGTCAAGGGTCCCAGAACTCTCTCCGGGACCATTGTGCAGGCCCCGGACCTGCGGGGCGGGGCTGCGCTGGTGCTGGCTGGCCTGGTCGCCGAGGGCACCACGATCGTGGACGGAGCTCGCCACATTCTGCGCGGCTACGAGGATTTCGAGGAGAAGCTCTCCCGGATCGGGGCGACCGTAGCCTTCGAGGCCGGCACCCCTGCCGTCCCCTGAGAACCGGCAACCGTCGGTTGATCTTGCAGACGACTCGTAACACGCAAGCAGCTCTCTGGTAACGGCAAAGTTCATCTACTTGGGGTATGTGGTCCTCTCCTTCTGGCAAATGCTGCTCCCGTGACGTTGTATGGGGCGAAAGCTTTGCGCTCCGCTCCAGCACAGAGTGAGTAGGGAGTGCGCTCGAGGAGATAGCTCTGCCAAAACCCTCGCTTCCTCCGCCGAAAGAGGCTCCGTCTAATATAGTACGAGGGGCCCGGCTGTCCGCCGGACCCTGAAGGCTGACAGATGGAGCGGGATCTGGCATTAATTGCGAACAGCACCGAATTACTCTCCTTGACACGGAGGCTTGTACGCTTCCGGTCGTACACACCCGGCGTCGCCCGCTCCACGATCGACTTCATCCACGGCTGGTTCGAGGCGCGGGACATGCAGGCGACCCGGTACAAAGGCGCCGGCCCGCACGAGGATCTCATCTCCCTCGTGGTCCGCGTGGGCTCGGGCGAGCCGCGCATACTCTTGCACGGCCACGCCGACGTGGTGCCGGGCGAGGAGCGGCAGTTCGACCCTTACGAGGAGAGTGGCGAACTCTATGGCCGCGGCGTCTACGATATGAAGGGTGCTCTCGCGGCCATGATGTACGCCGTCGAGGACCTGAACACTATCGGGTGCGACGCCACTGTCGAGCTCCTCGTAGTCCCCGACGAGGAGCAGGAGCATGGCGCGCGCACCGGCGCCGAGGTACTCATCGAGCATGGCCACGTGGGGGACTTCGTGATCACCGGCGAGCCCACCGACTTCCACGTGGGCACCCAGTCAAAGGGCGTGCTCGACCTTCGCATCACCCTCCACGGCAAGAGCGCCCACGGCTCTACGCCCTGGCTCGGCAAGAACGCCGTCCTCATGGCCCACGACCACTACCGCCGCGTCGCCGAGCTGCCCTTCGCCAGCGAGCGCAACCCTCTGTTCCCCTACCCGAGCATGAACCTGGCGCGCATCATCGGCGGCGACGTCCTGAACCGCGTCCCCGACCGCTGTACCTACGATCTCGATATCCGTTTCCTGCCCAACCAGGATCCGCAGGAGATAGTGCGCCAGATTCGATCCATAGACACTCCAGCCGACGTCGAAGTCCTCTTCAGCCGCGAACCGACCTACGTCTCCCGCTCGAACCCCTACGTCAAGGCCCTGCGCGAGGTTGCCGCCCGCCACTTCAGCGGCAACCCCGTGGGCGTCGGACGCCACGGCGCCTCCGACATCGTCTACTTCCAACGTGCCGGCATCCCTGGCGTCGAGTTCGGACCTATCGGCGGCGGCCACCACGGCCCAAACGAGTACGTCGTCGCCTCCTCCCTGGAGACCTACCGCCAGATGCTCGTGCAGTTCGTCCAGATCCTCGGGAACGGATAGCACGCTGGCTTCGCCAGCTTGTCAGCACGCTCGGGCCTTTAGAAGGCCCTCGCTTCTCAGCATTTCAGCTTTTCTCTTCGCTGAGCCTAGCTGACAAGCCGACCGGAGGGAGGCGTGCTATCGGTTCGCTTCCTGAAATGGTTCGGCCTCTCCCCGGGGCGGCTCGCCGCTGGCCAAGCTCGGTTCGGCCTCGGCTTCGGCCTCCTCCTGGGGTATCGCTCCGCCGGCGATGGCCACGATGTCGTTCTCGATGGAGGATATCTCTCCCTCCAGGCTAGCCGAGACGCCGATCGAGAAACCTTCGTCAGCTGGCTCCCCGATCTTCTGCTCGTAGGCGACCTCGTCGCCCTCGGCGACGAGCGGCGTGGCCGGCTTCAAGAGACCACCGCCCAGGGGCAGGTTCACGCCCGAGATCCTGCCGACCAACGAGACGATGCCTTCTTCGGGAGGCTCGGTTACTATCCTGGCGTACTCCTTGCCCTGCCTGCCCCGGGGGATCAGGAAGAGGGAGTTGGTCATCCGCCGCACGTAGGCGTCGCCCGTTCCCAGCTCCTGGATGCTCGTATCGTGCAGGTAAGGGCCGCCGTCAAGGACCGTGAGGTGGCTGGAGTTCTCGACGTCCAGCCCCGCTATCTCCAGTACCTCGCTCACCGAGGCCCCTATCGGCGACTCGTAGACTTTTGTGTCCACCTCCGCGCCGTAGACGGTGAAGAACTTGGTGGTGAGGGGCCTGCCTAGGAAGAGCGCGTTGTAGACGTTGAGCAAGGTCTCGGAGTTGTTGACGATTATGCCGACGTCCGGCGGCATCCCCGGGCGCCTGGAGCCGTCCGGGTTATCCACGAACCGGGGCACCCTGGTGTCCGTGGAGTGCTTTATGAGGGTCTTCTCTTCGCCCAGGGCGTACGTGTTCGGTACGTAGCGTATGTCGTAGACGCCGTCATCTGCGTGCTCGGCGTAGTCGGCGAACCACTCCCGGTCTTTCTCGTGAACGCCCATGGAGATCTGCTCGAACCCGAAGATGGCCTTCATGGCCTCGAAAACCTGGAGGAACTCCTCGATGTACTCCTTGTGGAGCAGCTTGTCCCCCCAGTAGCCGGGCTCGCTCTCGGTGGCGTTGACGATGAGGTGCGGCTGGGCGGCCTTGTACTTGAAGTAAGTCGGGAAACCGCCACCCCCAGCGCCGACGATGCCGGCCTGGCGCATGATCTCCACGGCCTCCTCGGCGCTCAGGGCCTTTACCTCTTCGAGGCTGCGTTGCTTTATCTCGGCCACGTTGTCTCCCAAAATCGTCGTCCGACTAGTTGAGCTCGACGCCCGGCGCGGTCCTCGAGTAGTCGAACTCGGCGGCCTTGGTGATGTAGTGCTGCATGTCCTCGGGGACCTCGTCGTCGGGGTAGATGGCTTCGACCGGGCACTCGGGCATGCACATGGAGCAGTCGATGCACTCCTCGGGGTTGATAATGTAGTGTTCCCCCTCGTCGTAGATGCAGTCAACCGGGCACGCGCTCACGCACGCGGTGTTCTTCGTGCCAATACACGCTTCGGTTATAACGTAGGCCACTACCGTTCCTCCTCCATGATCCTTCCGCCAGTGCCAGCCCCTGATGTCTCCCGGTCCAGCGTCAGTCTAACAAAACGACGCCGAAAAGAGGCGCCGATGCCGGGTAGAAAAGCGAACGATCACCCTGGCGCCAGACCCGGCGAAGGGGTGGCTAGACGCACTTTGCTACTCTTAGTAGCAACTTGAAAGTTGCTGCCTGCGCGGGTATATTTCGGTCAGTTATCAGGAAGAAAGGCGCGATTTGACGCTGGGTCTTTTGCAACAGGAGGTCTCTTACGGGGTGGCTTACCTCTACGTGGGGATCTCCATGTTGATGGTAACGGGCTTCGTCGCGACCGTCCTTGTGCTGGCCCGTCTGATCTCTCCGGGCCGGCGCTCCGCGACCAAGGCCCAGAACTACGAGACCGGCGAGACGACGGTTACGGACCCCTGGCGGCCTTTCCCGGTCCGCTACTACGTGTTCGCGCTGCTCTTCCTTATCTTCGACGTCGAGGCCGCCTTCCTCTATCCCTGGGCGGTCATTTACCGTGAGCTTGGTTTGTATGGATTCGTCGAGATGGTGATATTTGTGTTGATCCTGGGCGTCGGCCTCGCCTACGCCTGGAAGAAGGGGGCCCTCAAGTGGGTGTGATGCAGCAGTTCAACGAGCCGAACGTCCTGACGACTAGCTCGGACAAGCTCTTTAACTGGGCGCGCAAGAACTCGCTGTGGCCGCTGCAGTTCGGGCTGGCGTGTTGCGCCATAGAGATGATGTCAACGGGGATGGCGCACAACGACCTCGACCGTTTCGGGGCCGGTTTCTTCGCGGCCTCCCCGAGGCAGGCGGACGTCATGATCGTCTCGGGAACCGTCTCCACCAAGATGGCCGAGCGTATGACGCGGCTCTACGAGCAGATGCCCGAGCCCAAGTGGGTCATAGCGATGGGGGCGTGCGCGATCTCCGGCGGCCCGTTCCTGGACGGGTACTCGGTGCTGATGGGGGCTGACAGGGTGATCCCCGTGGACGTCTACGTGCCAGGGTGCCCGCCCAGACCGGAGGCGCTCATCTTCGGGATCATGACGCTCCAGAAGAAGATCGAGCGCGACCAGCAGGTCGGCTATGAGAAGCCAAGACCCGCGCTCGTGAATGAGGACGGCTCCATAAACGAGTATTTGCCCGAGCGTGAGTACCAGCACATCGCCGAGGGCAAGGCCCCGCGCTTAGAGGGCATAAGGCCACTCAAGCGCACCTACGTCTTCGAGCGCAAGGGCATGCCGCCGGCCGCCCAGACCGACGTGGGCTGGATCCCTACAGAGGCCAAGAAGAAGCTCAAGGAGAAAGAGCAGGCCGAGAAGGCCGCGCAGGAGAACGGCGGGGCCGGCGGCAAAGCCGAGGCGAGCGCCGAGACGAACGGCAAGACCGGGGGCGAGGCAAAAGCCGGTACTGACGGCGCGAAGAAGGAGGATGCCTGAGGTGGCGGTGACGTTGCCAGAGGGGGATCTGGAGACACGCCTGGAGCGCTACCTCGAGGGGCTGCGCAACCGCCATGGGTTGGAAGAGTCGGGTATCGAAGGCAACGTGGTGCGGGTCCACGTGGATACCGAGTCGTTGCCCGCGGTGCTTGCGACGGCGCGGGAGGCTTTAGGGATACTGCACCTCTCATTCATCACTGTCGTGGACAGGGAGGGCTCCTTCGAGCTGACCTACGAGCTCATGGACTTTCGCGGAGCGCGTGTGAGGGTCAAGACGGTCGTGGAGGGCACGGAGCCGGTCGTGCCCACGGTAACGAACGTCTACCCGACGGCGAACTGGCACGAGCGGGAGGCCTACGACATGTTCGGGGTCGCCTTCAGGGGGCACCCTGACCTGCGGCGGACCTACATGTGGCAGGATCACTTCGACCACCACCCGTTGCTCAAGAGCCTTGAGATCAGCACCAAGCGTACGTTCGAGGGATTGAGGTAGAAGATGCTTAGCGAAGAGCGCCCCATGGATCATAGCGCGCTTACGGAGCCGGCGAGCGGCCGGCTCGTCAACCCCGACGTGCGGGACGAGTTCGGGCTCGAGACCATAGACATGAACATGGGCCCGCAGCACCCCGCGATGCACGGGCTCTTGCGGCTCATCCTGGAGCTCGACGGGGAGACCGTGGTGCGGTGCGACCCCGTCATGGGGTACCTGCACCGGTGCCAGGAGAAGATCGCCGAGAACCGCATGTATCCTGCGGTTATCCCGCTGACCGACAGACTCGACTACTTCGCCAACATGCACAACGAGCACGGCTACGTCCTTGCGGTCGAGGACCTTCTGGACGTGGAGATCCCGCCCCGGGCGGAGTACATCAGGGTTCTCATGTGCGAGCTCATGCGGCTGGCGAGCCACATTCCCTCCATTGGGTTTTTGCTCCTGGAGCTCGGGGCCTTCACCCCGATCCTGTACGCCTTCAGGGAGCGGGAGCGGATACAGAGCATCTTCGAGGCGGTCACGGGCGCGCGGATGATGTTCCACTACATCCGCATAGGAGGGGTCAAGGCTGACCTTCCGCCGGAAATACCAGAGAAGATCTGGGAGTTTGTCGAGGGACTGGAGAAGAACTTCCAACCGGACTTCGTCGACCTCATCGAGGGGAACGAGATCTTCATCTCCCGGACGCGGAACGTCGGGAAGATGACGCAGGAGCAGGCAGTCGAGATGGGCCTGACCGGGCCGCCCCTGCGCTGTACCGGCGTGGACTTCGACATCAGGCTCGACTATCCCTACAGTGTCTACCCCGAGCTGAAGTTCGACGTCGTAACCGACACGGGCGGAGACGTGGAGGCATCGTACCGGGTTCGGATAGGGGAGTGCCTGGAGAGCGTCAAGATCATCAAGCAGGTCCTGGAGAAGATGCCGGAAGGCGCGGTGATGGCCGACATGGGACGCCGCATCAGGCCGCCCGAGGGCGAGGGGTTCGGGCGCGTCGAGAGCCCGAGGGGCGAGTTCGCGGTGCACGTCGTCTCCGACGGTTCGGACACGCCGTATCGGGTGCACTACCGCGACCCGAGCTTCGTCAACATGCAGCTCTTGCAGGAGATAGTGCCGGGGCACTACCTGCCCGACATAATGCCCATCATGGGCCTCGTGGACCCTGTCAGCGGCGGGTGGGACAAGTAGTGGGGACCGTCCTCCAGTACCTGAACCAGGAGCCATTGAGGTTCCTGATCTCTTTCGGGCTGATACTATTTCTCGTCCTTAACCTGGCCGCCGTCCTGACGTTGGCCGAGCGGAAGGTGTCGGCGTACATCCAGCTGCGTTACGGGCCGAACCGGGTGGGGCCGCGGGGGCTCTTGCAGCCCGCGGCAGACGTGTTCAAGCTGTTCACCAAGGAGAACGTCTCTCCGGGACGGTCCGACCTCTGGGTCTTCCTCGGCGCGCCGATCGCCATGTTCCTGCCCGCGGCTCTCGTGTGGCTCGTCATACCCTTCGCCCCCGACGCGGTGATGGCCAACCTGAACGTCGGGATCCTGTTCTTCATAGCGGTGACGTCCATCGGGGCTCTCGGCGTAGTGATGGCGGGATACGGCAGCCGCTCCACCTTCTCGCTGCTCGGGGCTCTCAGGGGCGCGGCGCAGATGATCTCCTACGAGGTGCCACTAATCTTGAGTTTGCTCGGGGTTGTGATGCTCTCGGGAAG
>JBJMIY010000199.1:0-5822 GCA_045806605.1 Rubrobacteraceae bacterium | reverse complement strand
GACCTCCTTGCCTTCTTCCGCAGGCCTGCCGCCTACCAGCCCTTCCTCATCGACGTAGAAGTGGACGGTCCACTCGCCGTCCTCGTACTCGACTCGCGTGGTGTAGGGGCCGTGCTCGGAGAGCTCGGCCTGCACCCGCTCGTCGGCGAGGGCCAGCTTCACGGCTTCCTCTTCGGAGAGGGAGGGGTGGTTGACGCCTTCTGCGCTGTCGAGGACGTTCACTCTTCCAACCTCGCCCGAGTCATCGGCGACCGTCAGGTAGGCTACGGAGTCGCCGGAGACCTCGTCGGTGAGGACGACTCGCCAGGCGTCGGTTGCGGCTTCGTAGCCCACGGAGGCCTCGACCGCAGGGTTCGAGTAGAGCTCTTCGAGCTTCGGCACCGCGCTCGCCTTCTCCCGCACCTCCTCTTCGCTCATGCGCGGACCCGGCGTGAAGCCCGTCGCGAGGAAGAGCAGCAAGAGCGCCAGCACCGCGCTCGAGACGCGTGTCGCCGCCTGTTTCACGCGGCTCTCACGTTGCCGGGCAGGAAGAGCATCAGACCCCAGAGGAGAGCGAGGAGCAGATTACGCGCGAGGAGGAGCTGGGGACCGGGAGATCTGAGGTTCAGGAGGTCGTCGTAGTGGATGGGGAACACCTGGGTCGTCAGGAAGCAGGCCGCCAGGAAGACAGCCGAGACCCCGAGGCCCGGGACGCCGCCCACGCTCAAGGGAACGAGCGGCAGTAGCCAGATCACGTACTGCGGCGAGAGCACTTTGGAGCCGAGCATGAACGCCAGTATAAGCGCCGCGGCATAGCGTGGAAACGCCCCCGGCCCGGCGGCCCCCCTCCGGTACGCCCCGTACATAAACAGGGCCGTCACGAAGATCAGGGCACACATGACGGGAAAGCTCAGTGAGCTCGCGAGCCTGACGTCCGGACCCTGCGCCTCGAAAGCGCCGAACGCGAAGACGACGCTGCTCACCCGACCGAGTTGCATCAGGACGGAGGCCGCGAAGCTCTCTATCTGCAGGCCGCGGTCGGTGTGGTACGCGAAGCTGCCCGCGAAGTCGCCCCCTCCGAGGATCAATGCGGGCACGAAGAAGAGCGCCAGGACCCCGAAGAAGGCTGCGTAGCCACGCGCCGCTCCGCGCCGGAAGACAGCCAGGGGCAGGGTCGCCAGCGCTGGGACCAGCTTCGCGGCCGCCCCGAAGCCGAGCGAGGCGTAGGCAAGGTATCGTCGGCCGAACGAGAGGGCTACCACGGCGAGCGAGAGGGCTACCACGGCGTCGTAGCGGGTCACGGCGACCGGATAGAGCATCATCGCGCCGGCGGCGAAGGTCGCCGACGCGGGGATCCAGGCGTAGGGTCCCTCGATCCTGCGCGCAGCGAGCGCCGTGAGAACGAGCGTCGCCACCATAACGAGCGCCATCTCCGAGGAGAACAGGGCGGCGTAGCCAGCCTTGTCCGTGCTGAAGAGCGCAGGTGGGATGAAGGCTGGGAGGCTGCCCGGCGGGTACTCGAGAAAGAAGTCGCGGTAAGGGAGTGCTCCGCGCAGGATGGCTTCCCCGGTCTGGCGGTAGATCTCGAGGTCGTTCGAGTTCTCCCTGAGGTCCGGCGGCAGTTCTGCGGACAAGGTGACCAGTTGCCAGTAAAGTAGAGTCCCCAGCAGAGCGAGCGGCGCCCAGAAAAGAAGGACAGGCCGGAGGGAAGCCTTGTGGGGAGTGTTCCCCGTTATTCCGGTTCCTCCAGCTCCAGGCCAAAGAGCTCGGCGAGAGGTTCGAGGCCCTCGGGGGCGCCAGTGACGAGCAGCGAGTCCCCGGCCCTCAGAGTGTAGGTGTCGCGTGGCCGGTAGCTCCAGCGCCCGCCCCGGTTGACGGCGAGGACGAACATGCCCGTCTCGGTCTCGAGCCGCAGCTCCCCAAGGGTCTTGCCGTCCGCGGGGGAGTCGGGAGCGACGGTCAGCTTGATGACGACCTCGTCGGACTCTTCGACGGCGGCGGAGAGGACGGGGTGGATCTCCTCTCCTTTTTCCACCATCCATACCATCTCCTGGGCGCCGTCGCTGATGGCCTCGGCGGCGATGGCGAGGTGGAGCATGCCCCTCAGGCGCGAGGGATCTTCGACGTGGCAGGCGGCGAGCAGGACCCAGCGTTCGAGGCGGTAGCGCATCTCGTCCATCTCATCCTCTATGGCGACGACCTCGCGGGCGAGCCCCGCGTCGTTGTAGAGGAGGGCGGAGTAGGCGAGCCCCACGGCGACCTCGGAAAGGTTCTTCATCTCGATCAGGATGTCCACAGCCCGCTCCAGCTCGGAGAGCCTGCTTCCGTCCTGGGTGGGCTCGGGAGCCGCCTCCATCGGGCGGGCGCCGGCGAGCTCCCTTATCTGCGCCACACCCTCCGGCGGTCCCTGTACGAAAAGCACGTCTCCCGAGCGCAGCACGTCCTCGGCCTCGACCTCGAAGTCCCACTCGTCTTCCCTGCGGATGGCTATGGGGCGCATGCCCGTCTCGACGGGAAGCTCCACGTCTCCCAGAGAGCGCCCATCCAGGTAGCTCTCCACGTGGATGCGGACGCGGGAAGGGATCTCCTCAGCCTCAGGGATGTCGTGCAGTAGCTCGGGCGGGACGCCGAGCCTCTTGACCACGATCTTGGCTATGTCGTAGGCGGCGTTGCCGATCTTCTCTATGTCCTGGACGACCTGCAGGATACCGGCCATCTGCTCGGCGTCGGAGTGGCTCCTGGCGGCGAAGATCGCGAGGCTCCGCATATCGAAGACGAGGTCATTGAGGCGTTCCTCGAGCCTGAAAACCTCTTCGGAGAGATCTTCGGAGTTGTAGAAGATCGCGGCGTAGGCCAGATCAACCATCAGCTCCGAGGTGTCCTTCGCCTCGGTCAGCATGTCCTTGAGGTTTCTCGGAGAAGAGTCGCGCATGCTTTCCTAACCTATGCCAGTTGAAATACCACGAGGGCTATTATAAGGCTCATGAAGCCGAGCAGGTCCACCGTGGAGGTGATGATAGGGATGCCGTAGGTGTCCGGGTCGAGACCGGCCCTGTAGCTGAGGATCGAGCCGTAGTAGGCCGCGAGCGCGGCAGCGGTCGTCGCGATGAGGCCGGCGAGCGCGCTGACGCCGAGCATCGTCAGGAAGCCCGGGCTCATCCGGCCCGCATCCAGCCCCAGCGCCGCGAGGAGGCCGGGACTCAGGGTGCCGAGCGCCACGGCTAGCCAGTGTGACGCCCCCCCTATGAACAGGTACACGCCGGTCGCGAAAGTGTAGATCAGGGTGAAGTCCCTGAAGGTGTCGACGGGGGGGAGCCCCCGGGGCTCGAGGAGACCGAGGTGTATCTTGGAGGAGAGCCGGCTAGAGAGGATGCCGCCCAGAGCCCCGCCCTCCTGCAGAAAAGCCGGCAAGAGGATGAACAGCGCTGGCAGCGCGACAAAGGCCTCCATCCGGTCTTCGAGCGCGACGCCTACGAGGATGGTCACCATCCCTGTGAGCGCCAGTATCGGGAGGCTCTCGGCCAGGATGCGCCTGAGGGAGGGGGGCCCGATCCGGAAGGCGGTCACCGCGATCGCGACGGCGACGACGATAAGTGCTCCGGCGAGGATGTTCGAGAAGACGGGGATGCCGATCAGGTAGGTTGCCACGACGAGCGCGGGGAGGGTCAGAATGTCGCCGAAGGCGGTGATCATGGGCGCCGCTATGTTGTCCATGTCCCACTCTCGTTCGACGCTGAGGCGGGCAACTACAACCGTGATGCCGAGCAGGAGGATCCCGGCGATCATCCCGCCGACGGTCGAGATCACAACGTAGTCGAAGATGCCTAGTTCGGTCCTTACCCCGAGGAACTCGCAGAGAAGGCGCGCCGCGAACGCCAGGAAGACCCCGGAGATGAGCGAGAGTATCGCCGCCGCCTGCACGTTCTCAGCCAGGACGCCCCGCCTCAGCTTCAAGCTGAAGAGGCCGGTCTGTATGGCTGTGGAGAGCCGGCTGCCCATCGCCCCGAAGATGGCTCCCCGCATCCCGATGGCCGCGGGTATGAGGACGGCGAGCCCGACCAGCTCGTCCAGGATGCCGGCGATGCCGGCGAGCGCGATGCCGGCCACGAGCTCGCCCGTAGACGAGAGAAAGAGCGCCGCGAACCCCTGCCGCAGCGGCTCTTTCTCCTCTGTGAGGTACCCGTACACTTTTGGCCGGATACGCGGGCGCTCCCTGATCCTGCGCCGCACCGCCGCTCCTCCCGCACGCACACGAGAGCCTCTTTTTTCTGTTTCTGCCACCCTGGTTGTATAGACCTTGACTGATACCTTGTAAAGTCTGGCGTGCCGGCAGGTTGCCATTGGGCAGGGCAAGGGCTACACTCTTCTCGTTATTTCCCCGGGCGCGAGCAGGAGGTGAGTGGTACGTGAGTAATGACGGCTTAGATCCAAGCAGTACTAGCGGACCGCCTGCCGCGAGCGTCCGGTAACGCGCGACCCCGGAACCTGGAGTTTCAGTCCAACTTCCCTTACCACCCTCGCTGGCGAGCGGTCTCGAGGCCCTCGGCCTGTCTATGGAAAGGGTGAAGCGAGGTGTAGGGATGATGATAGTAGATAATGCCATCTATGTGGATGGGCGCCGGACGGTCGAGCCGCACACGGTTAGAGAGACCCACGAGGCTGTACGCGACACGCACGGGCTGGCCTGGATCGGCCTCTACAAGCCGACCGAGGAGGAGTTCGCCGCTGTCGCCGGCGAGTTCGGATTGCACGAGCTGGCGGTCGAAGACGCCATCAAGGCGCACCAGCGGCCCAAGATCGAGCGCTACGGCGACACCCTCTTCGTCGTTTTGAAGCCGGCAAGGTACCTTGACGATCCGGAAGAGGTCGAGTTCGGCGAGGTGCACGTCTTCGTGGGACGCGACTTCGTCATTACGGTGCGCCACGGTGAAGCTCCGGCCCTGGCCGAAGTTCGCAGCAGGCTCGAGGGAGAACCTGACCTCTTGCGGCTGGGGCCCGAGGCTATCCTCTACGCGATCATGGACCGGGTGGTGGACGGCTACGCGCCGGTGGTGGATGGCCTGGAAAACGACATAGACGAGATAGAGGTCGAGGTCTTCTCGGGCAACCCCGGCGTGACCCGGCGCATCTACGAGCTCTCGCGCGAGGTGATCGAATTCCAGCGGGCTACCAAGCCGCTAACCGGGATGCTGGCGCGGCTGATCGCCGGCTTCGAGAAGTACGATGTGGATACCGAGCTGCAACGCTACGTGCGCGACGTGCAGGACCACGTGGTACAGGTGGTGGAGCGCGTCGAGGGCTTCCGCGAGCTCTTGCAGAACATCCTGAGCGTTAACCTCACCCTCGTTAGCGTCCAGCAAAACGAGGAGGTCAAGAGCCTGACCGGGGCGAGCATAGACCAGAACGAAGAGGTAAAGAAGATCAGCGCCTGGGCCGCGATCCTGTTCGCTCCGACCCTGATAGGCACAGTTTACGGGATGAACTTCGACAACATGCCGGAGCTGCAATGGACGCTCGGCTACCCACTTGCACTGCTGATGATGCTGCTCGTCTCCGTCACCCTCTACACTATCTTCAAGGGTCGCGGCTGGCTCTAAAGCGCAATGGGTAGGGGCTCGCCCCTACCCATTGCGCGCATTTCAGCACGCCGCTTCGCGGCTTGTCAGCCAGGATGGCGCACTTCGTCGCTCCGAAGCGCCAGATAGAGCTACTGCCGCAAAGCCGTCTCGAAATACGTGATCCGGGTGTGAGCCCAACGGCAGCGAGTAAGCTGAAATGCTGAGAAGCGAGGGCCGCTAGGCACGAGCGTGCTGACAAGCCGACCGAAGGGAGGCGTGCTGACA
>JBJMIY010000198.1:0-2599 GCA_045806605.1 Rubrobacteraceae bacterium | reverse complement strand
GTCTCGGCGACGACCTCGCCGTTGACCTTTACCCTGACGTAGCGGGAGCTCTTCAGGACGTCTACCCGGTGGTAGGGGTCACTGGGGTGCACGTAGACCTGCTCGTCCTCCTCGTACCACGCGTCCGTCTTGTTGCTCATCTCCTAACCGCCTTCGGCTACTGTTCCACGCCTCGCTGGGCGAGGGTAGCATCGATGATCTGAAATTGTCGAGGGACTAGTTGGAGCTCAGGTCCGGCAGCTCGTTCTTGAACTTCGAGAATATGCCGAGTATAGAAGGGTCTGGTTAAACAGACTTAGCCACTGGGCGAACGTTCTTTCGGAGCATGTACTATAAGCATCGGAAAATCGTGGGCTGGCCTCAGATCGGGACCGGCAAGAGAGGAGACACGCTATGACCCTGACGATCGGGACCGGGCCGTTCGGCGACCAGAGCAGAGGTGCATTCAATGGCGAGGTGAGGACGCCCAGGAACCACGTGTTGTACTTCGAGGACTCCCCGCGGCGGGTGCGGGTCGAGTTCGACGGAGAAACCATCGCAGATAGCAAACGCGTAAAGCTCATGCACGAGGCCGGCCTGCTGCCCGTCTACTACTTCCCGATAGAGGACGTCCGGATGGGCCTCCTGGAGGAGAGCGCTCACACGACGCATTGCCCCTTCAAGGGCGACGCCTCGTACTGGTCCGTGAGGGTGGGCGAGCGTGTAGCCGAGAACGCCGTGTGGGGCTATCCTGAGCCGATTGACTCCTGCCCGCCGATCGCCGGTTACCTGGCATTCTATTGGCGTAAGATGGATCATTGGTATGAAGAAGATGAAGAGGTCTTCGTCCACGCCCGAGATCCCTACCACCGGGTAGATGTCCTGAAGAGCTCCCGGCACGTCAAGGTAAAGGTCAACGGCGAGGTCGTCGCCGAGACACAGCGACCCAAGATACTCTTCGAGACAGGGCTGCCACCGCGCTACTACGTGCCGCCAGAGGACGTGCGCGAGGAGGCGCTCTTCAAGAGCGAGAAGACGACGCAGTGCCCATACAAGGGCAAAGCATCATACTACTCGGTCGAGGCCGGGGGAGAGCGCGTCGAGGACCTGGTGTGGTACTACCCTGAGCCGATTCCGGAGACAACCACGATAAAGGGCCACTTGGCCTTCTTCAACGAGAGGGTCGATCTCGAGGTGGACGGCGAGGAGCAGGAGAGGCCGCACACGCAGTGGTCGTAGCGTAGAAGGTCCCCCTTTAGTGCGGCGTCCTTGTTGCGGTCCCTGGCGTCTGCAGATCACATACTTCGCTGATCCCAGAATTTCCGTAAAGGTTCTTTCAGAAGTCACCATACGCAGAGGATGCAATATTTATGAGCAGGCTGCTAAGGTGGTGGGGTCACCGGAAGTATGGGAGCTTTCAGGGCTCACCCAGGTCATGAGGAGGGACTATATGGCACGGGACATCGACGAGGACTCCGGGCGTCCGTTCATCAAAATCAACCACCCGGCGCCGGGCGACGTGATCCGGAACCCTGCGCACGTGGCGGGTTATGGGACCGCGTTTGAAGGAACGATCTCGCTGAGGATCAGAGACGACGACGGAACGGTAATAGCCGAGGGCTCGACGCAGGGCGGCAGTAACGGGGTGATCGGCGAGTTCAAGGCGGATCTGGAGTTCGACCGCAGGCCGAACCAGCGCCTGGGCGTCGTGGAGGCCTTCGAGGAGAGCGCCAGCGGCTCGGGCGAGGACCTCCACCTCGACAGGGTTCCGATCGTCTTCCGGTAGCGGAGACCAGCGACGAGTAGGGACACACCAGCAAGGGAGAGGCCCAGCATGAGCGAAAACGAGCAAGGCGACGTGCGGATAGAGATCGAGCCATTCGGCCCCGGGCCCGAGGTCAACGAGGAGGTGTCGGAGGCCGTGCTGGACCACCCTTCGGTCCAGGAGTACCTGGACGGGACGCGGCACAGGCTGCTCTCCGTCCGGCTGCTCGATGCCGAAGTCGAAGGCAAGCCGGACGAGCCGGTACCCCCGGATCGGTACCGCGCCACGATCTACGACTACACCAACAACCGAGCGGTCGTGGCAACCGGAAGTCTCGACGACGTCGCGGGCTCGCTCGAGATCTCGGTGTCCGGACGCCAGCCGATACCCACCAGGGAGGAGTTCGACGAGGCCGTCGAGATCCTGCTCGAGGACGAGGACCTCGGTCCCGCCATCCGCGAGGAGCGCCTGGTGCCCTACCGTCCCATGCCGCCCCTCGTCGAGGCGGAGCTCCCCGACGGACGCGTGCAGCGCACGCTCGCGGTCGGGCTCCTGCCCCGGGAACGCGGAGCGCGCCACGAGATCGTCGGCGCGAACATGATCGACCGGACGGTGTCGCGGTTCGAGGAGAGGGCTCCCGCGCTGGCGCTGGCGGCCGCCGAGACCTGCGGCCCGCCCGACGAGGATCAACCGGTCACCCCCAGGGGCCTCGCCGGCCAGTTCCAGGTGAACACCACCGCTGCCGACGGGAGCCCGCTCTGGAGCTTCCTCGTGGTCAGGCCGTCGGCTTCTCAAGGGACGAACGCCTCCGGTATCGAGCTGCGAAACGTGATGTACCGCGGCAAGCTCGTGCTC
>JBJMIY010000197.1:0-2743 GCA_045806605.1 Rubrobacteraceae bacterium | reverse complement strand
GAGCCTCCGTGGCCGCTGTTATCGGAGCCACTGTCATCAAAGCCGCCGTCATCGCCGTGCTCAAACTCGTGCTCAAACTCACCCTCATCGTCGGCTGCTAAACCAGGAGCTGCCGATGCAGGAGCTGCCGATGCAGGAGCTGCTGAAGCAGGGGCTGCTGAAGCAGGGGCTGCCGATGCAGGAGTTGCTGAAACGGGACCTTTCGCAGCAGGGGCATCTGAGCCGATCGTTTGCCCAGCGTCTTCGGCTTTCGGGGCGGGAGGTTGCTGCGGACCGGAGCTGACGACGACATCCACAGCGCTGCCCGACTCAACCTTCATGCCGGCAGCGGGGTGTTGCTCGACGATGTGCGCCACCGGCACCCGGTCGTTCGGAACCTCCATCTGGCTCCCGAGCTTCAGACCTGCCTCCTTGAGGACCAGCTCAGTCGCGCTCACGGCGAGGTCGGTGATGCTAGGAACCTCTACGTTCGGGGGTCCCTCGCCGACCGTGATCGCTACGGCCGATCCGACCCTGGCGGTCTCGCCTGGGTCGCCACGCGGATTCTGTCCGGTTACCAGGTTCTCGTCTTCCGCGGAGCTCTTTGCGGTCTTGACCTCGACCTCGAAACCCTCCTCCTTGAGGATTCGCTCGGCCTCCTCGCGCGTTTTTCCCTGGACGTCGGGCACGTCCGCGATCCGGATGCCAACGACGTCCACGGAGATCTCCGACCCCTCTTCGGCCATCTCACCTGCGTACGGGCTCTGCGCCACGACGGTGCCAACTGCTTCTGTGCTCTCTACGCGGCTGCCTTCGACAACCTCGAACCGATCGCCAGCCATTTCTCGCGCCTCTTCAATGGAGCTGGCTCCGGCGAGGTGAGGGACCACGGCTTCCGGGGCCGAATCCGGAACGAGAGCGTAGGCGGTGCCGCCGAGCAATACAAGAAAGAGTACTAGCGCCAACGGAATCCAGTATCGCCGCCTCCCATTTTCGTCGTCCTCACGCGCTTCAAGCGGCGTAGTTGCCGCGCTCGTGTCCTGGTGTCGAGCGCCAATAAATGCGGGGGTCTCTCCCCTTCGCGCCCGCTCGAGATCTTCGATGAGCTCGTCTGCGTCCCGGTAGCGGTCCTCGGGGTCGCGGGCCAGAAGGCGTGCGGCTACGGCATCTAATTCCTCAGGCACCTCCGGGTTCACGTCTCTCGGGCGTAGAAGCCGCCCGCTGACGTGCTTCATCACTATCCCTACCTGGGTCTCTGCGTCGTGGGGCAACTCCCCGGTTAGCATCTCGTAGAGGACCACACCCAGGGAGTACAGATCGCTCCGAACGGTGGCAGGATGCCCGAGTGCCTGCTCTGGGGAGAGGTAGTGGGCTGTGCCCACGACGAAACCGGTCTTGGTCGCCGTCGAGGCAGCGACTGCTCGCGCGATGCCGAAGTCCGCTACCTTCGCCTCCCCCGACTCGGTGAGCAGCACGTTCTGGGGCTTCACGTCGCGGTGGACCACGCCACCCTTGTGGGCGGCCCTCAGGGCTCGCGCCACCTGCAAGGCTATCGCGGCGGCCTCGGCGGGAGGGAGCGGGCCCTCCTCCAGGATACGCTCCTTCAGGTTGCCGCCCGGGACGTGCTCCATGACGATGTAGTAGGAGCCGTCCCCGGTTTTACCCCGGTCATAGACGGAGACTATGTTCGAGTGGGAGATCGAGGCGGCGCTCTTGGCCTCGCGCTCGAAGCGCTCGACTACATCTTCGTCGTGAGCGTACTGCTGCCTGAGCTTCTTGAAGGCCACGTCGCGGTCTAGCTCCCGGTCATGGGCAAGGTAGACTGCGGCCATCCCCCCGTCACCTATGAGTTCCCTGGGCTCGTAGCGCTCGTCGAAGGACGACCCGGGAGGTATCGGCGGGGGCGCCACTTCTGGCAACTCGGGAACGACGAGCTGGAAGATCCGCTCGGAACTCCCCGAATCCTCCAGCTCGTGTTCGCCGAGGTCCCTGAGCTCCGCCCCGAGCTCAGAGAAGCCCGAGGTGTCGCGCACAAGCTCGGAGGTGGCGGCCGAGACAAGTACCTGCCCGCCCCGCGCGGCCGAGAGCAGGCGTGCAACCCTGTCCACCGGAGGACCGAAGTAGTCTCCAGCGCGTTCCTCGGCCACCCCCGTGTGGAGAGCCATCTTTACCTGTTCTCCAGTGTGCCCGTTCCGTTTAGCGGAGAGGTCCCGCTGCGCCGCCACAGCCGCCTCCAGAGCCTGCCTGACGCTGGTGAAGGCCGCGCAGAAGGTCTCGTCGAGGGACCTGTATACGGAGCCACCGTTGTCCTCGACGGCCCTGCGCAGGATCCGGTCGCGCCAGGCCAAGGCGCCACGTATCTCCGTTAGACGGTTCTCCTCCCAGGAGAACGAGCCGCCCGCCTCTGCGAAGAGACACGTGAGTGTGCTGGTATTTACGTTGATCATCAGTTTTCTCGTCCCTTGCTCGCTTCAATCCGTAGCCTGCCCCGGTCGCGTCCGGTTTGAACGCCCCTGGAGCCGATAGCGACACGACATCGGGCTGCCGGAACGACCCCACCTCTTGTGGCGGACCGTATTCCCGGCTCCCGATGGCCTCTACTGTACTTTATACGCACGTTACTTCAAAGGAGATGGCGCCACTAGCGGCGAATTTTGGAAGGGAGAACATGCCACGCCCCCGCAAACTCGGGAGACCCAGCGTCCTCTCCTGCCGCCCGTCCTCTGTAGCGCCACAATCTTCCCGGCATAGTCCCACAGCGCGT
>JBJMIY010000196.1:0-3858 GCA_045806605.1 Rubrobacteraceae bacterium | reverse complement strand
CCCGCAGGTTCACCGAGCCGCTGCAGCACGAGGACGGCCTGGTTGGCGGCTCGTCCTACACCATCGGGGAGACCGGCGCGCCGCTCTTCGAGGAGGCTTTCGCCCATCTGGAGTGCAGGGTGTCCGGCAAGATGGGAGCCGGGGACCACACCGTCTATCTCGGCGACGTCGTCGCAGCCAATCTCAGGCGACCTGCCGACATCCTCACCGACCTGGATACCCCGATGGAGTACGGAGGCTAACCTCTTCAGACTAGAGAGGTGGGCCGGTTTTCGTTTGCGGGCCGCCGGACGGTAAGGAAAGGGGGACTCGCCGTTCCGCTCACCCTTCTGTGCGTAGAGAGCGCCGGCCCACGTTGCAGGCTGGCACGAAAAGCCGGGCCGACCAGGAGGGGGGAATTCGGTCGACCCGGCTTGTGTTGATCGTTAGTGTGTACCCCGTCAGTGGCGGACTCAAACCTCGGCTGCCCGACCCCGCGGAGCTTATGCCTGCGCCTCGGGAGGCCCCGCCTCCCGAGGCTTCGTTTCAAGTAGGGGAAGGGACGAGGCCCGTGATCACGCTCACGCAGAAATAGTGCGCCGCTCGGACCAGCGGCCCCACGGCTACCCACATAGTTGAACGGAGGGAACCGTCTACCGGGCCAGAAGCCTTTCCCCACCGACCCCGAGCATCTCGCGCACGCGCCTGCCATCGCGGTGGCCGCGATAGTAGGCGAGCCGGTCCAGGTACTCCGTCCAAGCAGCCAGATTGGCGTTGGCCACGAAAATCTCCGGCGACCCGAAGCGTCCATCCTCCCAGCCGCTCCGGTAGGCCAGATTTTCCCGGCGAATCTCCGCCGTTCCAGCGGACTCCTCTCGGATCATCGTCAACCCTCCCGGATAATTCTTCCGCCAACCCGTATGAAAGCACAATAGTTTCTCGAATGGAAGGTTTTTCTTAACGAAATTGAACAAAAGTTACAACAGCGCCATATCTGGGGTCCTCGCACATGATACGTCTGATCTTTAGTGTTTTTGTGACGTTTTACGCTGGCGTCCGGGGGCGGAAGAGGCCGAAGGAGGAGGTGTAGCCGTGCAGGAAGGTATTACCGCCGACGGGGCCGATCTCGCCGTTGCAGAAAAACCCGCCGACGGGCACGTCGCCGAGGTGCTCCCGGAAGACGCCGGAGTCGAAGTTGGGGAGTCCGTAGAGACCCTCCCCGCGCCCGAGGCAGGAGAAGAGGAGGGCTCCGGAGAGAGTCTCGGGGGAGGTCTTCTCGTAGCCCTTCAGCATGGTGTGGAGGTCCTCGGCGGAGGTATCGCCGTCGCGGAGGTGGAAGCGGACGCGCATACCCTCTTGCAAGTATTCCCCGACGGCGAGGATTCCGCGGCGCGGGTCCGCGCCGATGAGGTTGCGGATCAGGAAGTCACCCACGCGCGGCTCCTCGCGGAACTCGTCCATCAGAACGCCGACGAAGAGCGCAGTACCGGCGAGACGCCGGTCGTATTCGTCCAGGGTGGCGAAGAGCTCTTGCACGGCCTCGAAGGCTGGTCTGCCGTCGAGCTCGTAGAGGATGTTGCCCTCACAACGGGTGACGCGCATCAACTCGCCTATGGGTCGACAGCCCTGGGCGACGAGGGTGTCGACGACGACGTTGCCGCTGAGAGCGACGCCCACTGCGCCGTCGGTAAAGACCTCGTCATCGAGGAACAGGGCGTTCAGGCCGGGCGAGGTAGCTCCGCTGGCGAGGCCCCCGATCTTGGGCGAGCTCGGGAAGGCGTAGTCGAGCCCGGCGAGCAGGGCTTCCGCGCGAACGGAGAAGGGGTCGGCGAGGAGAACGAACTGCGGCTCCTCCTGTAGGCGCATCCCGACGAGGCGCTCCCAGGCGTCGGGCGGTCCGTCGAGGTCGGGCAGGGGATCGGTCACGTGGAACGTAGTCAGGCGGACGTCAGGGAGCCGCGCGGCGACGAGGGTCACACCCGGCGCGCGCTCGATCTCTTCGCCGCCCCCTATCACGCCCCCGCCCGAGCAGCCGAGGAACGTCCCGGGCTCGAGGTAACGGCTCACCAGCTCGTAGAGCCGCGGGTAGTAGTTCGCGAAGTGCGGGGTCACGAACGCTAGCGCCAGCGAGACCGGGCCGGGACCGAGGCGTCGCGAGGCGCCTTCGGCGCACTCGAGGACCGCTTCCTCGAAGGAGGTCTTGCGCGATATGGTCGTAGCCCAGTTCATACGCACCGTCCTGCTCGCACCAGTTTATACCCGCGCTGAGCCCGGCGTCTTTCCGGGGTGAAGTGAGCGGAGCTGTGCGCGGCGGTGAAGCAGGTACGCGAAGAGGGCCGATCCGAGCAGCACAGGAAAGGCGAGACCCGAGAAGAGGGAGACCCCGATCCAGAAGGCAAGAGCGACGAGTGCGCTGTCGAGCAGACCCGGAAGCGGCGCGGCGCGCCACCGGCCCGCGGCCAGGAGCAGGGCTGCCGCGAGGGCGCCGGAGAGGAGCCATCCTGCATAGTTGCTCAGGGGCACGCCGTAGTAGGCGCCGCCTTCTGGCCACACCCAGAAGCCCAGAGAAGCGGCTCCGGGATCGAGGACGCCGTCGATCAGGGTGAGGAGCAGGGCGGAGCGGAGTATATAGAGTGCGCGGCTCTGGAGTTCGGAGCGCCACGAGGCGGCGACGGCCCCTATCACGAGCGGCGCGTACGAGACCGGCAACAGGTACGGGACGAGACCGAGGATCCTGCCCCCCAGCGCGTCGCCGTAGTGGAAGGGTCCGTAAGGAAACCCCGTGACGACCCCGGCCGTCTCCACGACGTAGGCGAAGGCCGCGAGCGCGAGCAGAGTGAGCACAGCCCGGCGCGCCCCGAGGTACCCAGAGAGAGCGACGAAGGAAGGCAAAGCTATGAGGAAGGCGGAGACGTAGGAGCCTGCCTCCGCGCCGGGCGTGTCCGGGAAGCGGGTAGCGAAGTAAGCGGCCGCGAAAAACAGGAGCGAGGCCACGATCAGGGGCCGTGGCGTGGCGCGGAGGGCCTGCGTGAGCACCCGTGTATGGTATCGCAGCGAGGAGGCGAACCGCTGGTATATTTGGGCCGTGGTCTCGCGTCTCTTCCACATAGCTAGGCCGGTGCTCTGGATCAACACCGTTGGTCCCGCCACGGTGGGGATGTGGCTCGCGGGCGATCTCTGGACCTGGGTGGCGCTCCCGATACTGCTCTGGTTGACGCTGCCGTTCAACCTCCTGATCTACGGCCTGAACGACGTCTTCGACCAGGAAACCGACGCCAAGAACCCCCGCAAAGGCACCCTGGAAGGAGCCCGCCTAAGACCCGAAGAAGTGCTTCCCATAGCATCAGGCGTGCTCCTCACGAACGTGCCGTTCCTGATCTACTTCGTCCTCTTCCTCCCCCCCACGGCCGTCCTCTGGATGCTCCTCTACGCGCTGCTCTTCGCCGGCTACTCGGTCCCGCCCGCGCGCTTCAAGGCCCGTCCGTATCTCGACTCTTTTAGCAACGCGGCCTACGCCTTCCCGCTGGTCTTCATGCCGCTGGCGCTCTATGCGTCCGTAGTGTGGCCTGCGGCCTTAGGGCTAATGGCGTGGAGCGCAGCCAAGCACACCTTCGACGCCGTCCAAGACGTGGACGAGGACAGGAGGTCAGGCATCGAGACCACGGCGGTCCGACTCGGGCCGAAGGGCGTAGTGCTCTGGAGTGGCTCCCTCTGGGCGCTCGCCACAGCGTGCTTCGCGCTCGTCAACGCGCCCGTCACGCTCGTGAATGCCGCGATAGCCGGCGCGCTGCTGTACGCCCTCTACAGGGATCCGACGCCGGAGACGGGGCGCAGGCTCTACAAATTCTCCATCGCCTTCCCCTACGTTGCAGGGACGGT
>JBJMIY010000195.1:0-3961 GCA_045806605.1 Rubrobacteraceae bacterium | reverse complement strand
CTGGCGGCGGCGGTGGCGGCGGAGGCGGCTCCGCTTCGGCGGCTTCGGCGGCTGGTGGCGCGCTCCCGAGCACGGGTGGTGCATCGCTGTTGGCGCTTGGCGCTGGTGCCCTGCTGGTGGCCGGTGGTCTTCTGGCCCGCAGGATCGTTCGGTAGTAACTAACCGAGCAGCGCATTAGAAGAAGCGGGTCCCTTCGGGGGCCCGCTTTTTCGTGCTCGCGTGGGCGCCTTGTATTCGGCTGGTGTTGTGGATATCCTCATGCGCGGTGAATAGATCTTGAGCCATGTAGTGTTAAGAATCTCCGCGGGTTTCCTCGTGGGGGCCCTCGTCCTGCTGGTGACGGCGCTCTCCCTCTCTGAGCACTATCTCAACGAGGGGCGCCGGCTCTCTGCTGCCGGGGACACGGAGGGCGCGATAGACGCTTCGCGGACGGCGGCCCGCCTCGACCCCTTCGACGCCGAGCCGCTCGAGACGCAGTCTTTCCTTTTCGAGCAGCAGGAACACTACGAGAATGCCGCGTCCGCCCTGAGGGAGGCGATAGCCCGGGACCCGCACAACTACGTACCGTACCTCATGCTGGGCAACCTCCAGTTCAACGAGCTCGACGATCTCGACGCTGCCGAGGAGAGCTACCGCGACGTGCTCAGGCTCAACCCCAAGGAGAGTACGATTCGCGACGCTCTGGCGCAGGTGCTCATAGAGCAAGGGAAGCTGGGGGAGGCGAGGGACGAGTACGAGAAGCTGAGAGAAGAGGAAGAGCTCTCGTTCCAGGGCCTCTACGATCTTGGCAGGATCTACGTGCGAACCGGCCAGCCCGACGAGGGTCTGCAGGCCATAAAGCACGCCAAAAGCAGGGCTGAGAGCCGGCTCGACGAGCTCGAAGGGCCCTTGAAAGCGCAGCGGCAACAGCTCATAGTGTCCATGGAGCTCGCTATCGCCGACGCGTTCGTGGTCGAGGGCCGATACGCCAAGGCGCGCGAGATCATAGCGCAGAGCTCATCCCCGCAAGCGCCGGCGCTTCTGCAGCTCCTGAACTCGAACCCGGATGCGTACCGCGAGTCGGTGGTGACGAGTGAGATCTATTAGCCAGAGCGGCTGGCAGAGGGAGCGGCGGGACGACCTCCCGCTCTCCGAGATACTGCACATCGTGTGGGGCCGGCGCCTGTTGGTCGTCGGGATAGTGCTAGCTCTCGTGCTGCTGGCGCTGCTCTTCGGCCTGTCCAGGGAACCTGTCTACACGGCCAAGGCGGTGGTGAAAATAGAGCCAAGGGAGAGGCTTGTCAGCGACCAGGAGAAGGAGGCGTTCGTAGAAGAGGTCCGCGGCTCCGTCGTGGCTACCGATGGCTTCATACAAGATGTGATGCGCCGGGCTGGCTGGGAGGCGGCGACAACCGACTTCAAGAACCGGCTCGACTTCGAGACCATGACGCAGGGCGACGAGACCGGGATGCTGGTACGGTTCTCGGGCTCCGATCCCGAGCAGGCCGCCCGCGCGGCGAACGCTTACGCCGAGCTCTTCGTGGAGAGGGTCGAGCGGCTCAACGAGGACCGGCTCTCTGAGGGAACCCTGGCCGCGGACGCGGTAGTCGAGCACAGGGCCGCGCCGCCATCTAGCCTCCGCCTCCTGCTCTACGCTGCGGCGGCCGTCGTGGCCGGGGTGCTGGCGGGGGGAGCCGGGGCGCTGTTGCTCGAGGGCAGGGCCCACAGCTGGCGTGGCGCTCACGACGCCGAACTCACGCTGCGGGCGCCGGTGCTCGGCGTCATACCGGATTACTCATCCGTCGGAGAGGAAGACTGAGTTGGATCTTGGCGCGATAAGGGGCGCGGGAGCCGGGTTGTTGCTCGACCCCGGCTCGCCCGTGAGGCCCTACTATGAGGACCTGGCGAAGAACCTCCTCTCTCTGGGGGAGAGCGTCAAGAGCGTCGTCGTCACCAGCGCCGAGCCGGGGGCTGGCTGCACGAGCGTATGCCTCGGCCTGGGCGCGGCGCTGGCCGGCATGGGACACCCGACTGCCGTCGTCGACTGCAACCTCGAGAACCCGCACCTGCACAGGATGCTCGGCGAGCCCAACTTCGTGGGCCTCACCAGTGGCCTGAGGGGTGAGAGGACCCTGGATCACTACGGGCACGAAGCCGTGCCAGGGCTCCTGGTCGTTCCCACGGGTCCCGTACCTACCGACTCCGCCGCGCTCGAGAGGGGGCGGTTCGTCGAGTTGGTGCGCGGCCTCGAGGCGGGGCGCGAAGCGGTGATCCTCGACGCGCCGGTAGCCAGGAGCGTCCTGAGGTCCAGAAACCTCTCCAAGGGCTTCGACGGGGTCTTGCTCGTCGTGCACGCCTCCCGTACCTCCAAGAGCACGGCGCGCGCGACCACCGACGATTTGCTCGACGCTGGGATAAACCTCCTGGGCGTGGTTTTGAACGGATCGTCGCGCCAGGAGGTGCGGTCGTGAAGGAGCGGGTGGACCCTCCTGGCGATGATGCGGTGAGCCGGGCTCCCACGCGGGGAGACCAAGGGGAGAAGAGCCGCCGAACGGGGCGCCTGCTCGCTATCTTCAAAGCCGTCATCCTGCTGACGCTCGCCGCCGTCACCGCCTACGGGTTGCTCAACCACGGACTCTATGGAGAACCGCTGTGGCTTCCGGTGGCCAATGGCATTCTGGCGCTGCTGCTCGTGACGGTGCTCGTGCGCGACTACTACGCGGACGTGCCGCAGGCGGCCTGGATCATGGTCGCTTTCCTGGCTGCGCTCGTGGCTATCAAGGGGATCTCCATGGCGTGGTCCATAAGCGAGACCGAGACGATCCACGAGGTCGTTCGCTCCTCTATGTACCTGGCGGTCTTCGTCATGGCGCTTGGCGCGCTCACCTCGCCGCGCCAGGTTGGGCCGCTGATGGACGTCGCCATCCTCATGGTCGCCGCGGTCGCCGGCTACGGGCTGTTGCAGAAGATCAACCCGGTCGAGTACCCGATCGACTCCCTCGACGGCGTGAGGATAGATTCGACCCTGGAGTACGTGAACACAACCGCCGCCATACTCGGGATGGGTGTCGCGCTGGCGCTGGCGCGGATGACCACGGTGCGCAACGCCTTCTTGCGGGGGATCTACGCCGCCCTGACGCTAGCCTTCCTGGTGGCGCTCTACCTCACCGCCTCGCGCGGCGGCATCGGCTCGCTCGGGGTGGGTATGATCGTCCTGTTCGTCCTGACCGAGAAGCGATTGCAGACCCTTGGCAACCTGCTCCTCCTCAGCGTTCCCGGCGCCTGGCTTTTGTGGCGGATCCGAGACCTCGAGGGGTTCATGAACACATACCTCTCGGATAAGCAGAGGATGGTACTCGGGACGACCTTCAGGGACGACCTGGTCATCTCCCTGGTGGCGGCTTTCGTCTTGCAGGCCGGGTTCGTCTTACTGGCGAACCGCTACGAGCTGATGCCTTCCGCACGAAGGGTGCTCTCTGCGCTCGTCGTCGGCGTGACGGTGCTCGTGATCGGGGCCGGAGCGTTCGCCGCTGTGAACGGGTCCGGCGGGATCGGAAAGACCTACGAGACGCTCGTGACCAACCCTAACCAGACCGAGGATATGGGGCAGAGGCTTGCCTCCCTCGATATAGGCTTCAGGGATGACTACTGGAGTGTGGGCTGGGAGGCGTGGAAGGAACATCCTCTGACGGGCACGGGGGCCGGAACCTTCAAGTACACCTGGCTCCAGAACAGGCCCAACTCCCAGGGCGTCCAGCAGGTCCACAACCTGTACCTTGAGCAGGGCACCGAGACCGGCGTGTTCGCTTTCGTGGCACTCGCCGGCTTCGTGGTCGCGCTCTTCGGCTACTCCGCGAGGGCCACCTGGCGGTCGCGGGGGGAACGACGACTCCTGCTGGCGGGTCTCACGTCTGCGCTCGTGGTATACCTCGTGTCCTCTTTTCTCGAGTGGCACTGGTACATTCCTGGCTCGACACTGTTC
>JBJMIY010000194.1:0-7587 GCA_045806605.1 Rubrobacteraceae bacterium | reverse complement strand
AGCTCCTCACGCGTGGCGATGTACCGTTCTACGTCGGTGCGCCGATCCTGCGCAGCCTAACGAGGGGAAAGGACAGTAGGGTCCCCATGGAGAGGAGGCGGTACGTCGAGGTCCGGCCCAGCCCAGGGAAGCGACCCAGCTCCTCGGGCTAAGCAGGGAGTCCAGGGAATCAGGTGCGCCGGTAGGCGTGTTCCGCACGGGCAAGGGTCAACCTCCTAGGTTCGATACGGCCCGTACGGTTCATCGTGCGCCGCCTTGGCGGCGTATTGTGAAGCCGTGATATTTGTGTTTGGCTACGGCTGAATGACATCAACCACGTTCACGAGGTTGAAGGGCCGAAAGCCAAGATTCGTCCTACTTAGTTGTGGACGCAGCCTCACGCCCTCCCCAGCTCCAACCGTTCAGCGCCGTCATCGCTCAGCAGGACGCGGAAGCGGAACTCGGATGTTTTTTGTGCTCACGAGTCTTGATGCGCTCTCGAACGGCTCCCTACGCTTCTCGTCGCCGATCTGCTGTCCGCCTGAATCGGTGTTCAGGAGGAGGCTTCGGAGACGAGGGGCGGTTCTTCGCGGTCGGAGGTGGGGTGGAAGTGGATCCAGGCCGCCAGCCCGAAGGCTTCGATGCTGGCGGACACCCAGCGTGAAGGGTTGCTCAGGGTGAGGTGGTCGGTGTGGAGCTGGTAGCGGAGGACGAGCTCGCGGGCGGAGTGGAGGTCGAGGAAGGTTATCCCCGAGAGGTCCACGAGAGCCGGCCTGCTCAGACTCAGGACGCGGTTCAAGGTTTCCCTGAGGTCTGCCAGGGAGAAGAGGTCCAGCTCTCCTCGCAACTCGACTAACGTGACCGCAACGTACTCCCGCACTTCGATGCCGTACAAGCTAATACCTTCTCCTGCTCCGGTGTGTCCCCGAGCATGCTACCACTAGGTATGTGACTCGCGGAGCCTCTCCAGGGTTACGGTGTGCGCTAGGACACCGGAAGAGAGGTCATTCTGCTACCGCTGTCCAGTACCGGCGGGCTCTGCTATCTTACGCGGACATGGAACCGCTCGGGGCGCTCGTCTCCGACCGCCGCGGAAGGGAGCTTCTTCTTGAACCAGGGGGACCGGGACCTCGTCATCGCAGCCTCGAAAGGCGATGTCGAGGCGTTCGCGAAACTGGTCAGTGACTATTCGAGTCTCGTATATAGGGTGGCTCTTCGCTTGCTTGGCGACGACGACGCCCAGGACGCGAGCCAGGAGGTGTGGGTCAGGGTCTGGAGAAACATAAGAAGCTTCAGGGGAGAGAGCGCCTTCTCGACCTGGCTGTACAGGATCACGGTGAACACGTGCCTGAGCATCCGGCAGAAACAGTCGCGCAGGGACGAGCGCGAACTGGGTGACGAGGTGCCGTACCTCTCCGAGCCTCCGGGCGGCGACGCCGACCCCGAGGCGGTATTCCTGAATGCGGAGCGCCGCGAGGAGATCCAGGACGCCCTCCAGCACGTGCGCGCCGATCACAGGGCGGCGCTGGTGTTGCGGCACATGGAGGGCCTCTCCTACGCCGAGATAGCCGAGGTGCTGCAGGTACCAAACGGAACGGCCAAGGGCTGGGTGAGCAGGGGCAGGGCCGCCATGCTCGTCGTGCTCGCCGAGAAGGACGGTCTCCGCCGCAAAGAGGAGGCCGGGGAATGACGCCGGTGGGAGAGGCGGAGCGCTGGGAGGTGCTGGAGAAGATCGGGGCCTACGCGGCGGGCGAGCTCGAGGGCGAGGAGGTCCGCGAGGCGGAGCAGCTCATCTTCGACAGGCCCGAGTACCGGCGCCTCGCCGAGTCCTACGCCAGGATGCTCGTCATGCTCTCCACTCTAGGCAGCGAGGAGGTCGAGGCGCCGGAGGTGGTGGTCGGGTACGCTATCAGGCGGGCTTATATGTCGGCCTTCCTGAGGCAGGCCGAGACCTTCCTCGGCGCCCTGGGGCGTTCGTACCTGGACGCTTTGGTCTATTATTTCGGCCTGCGCGCCGTAAGGCGTGAGAGTTACGGAGGAGGCATCTGATGTCGGATTCAACGAGCGGCGTGTGGACCACGCTGGCCGAGTTCGTCCCCCGGTTGTTCGGGGCCGTGGTCGTTCTCCTGCTCGCGCTGATGGCGGCCCTGTTCTTCCAGCGCCTGATGGCCCGTTTCCTGGAGGAGATCGGCCTCGACGACCTCTTCCAGAGGTCCGGCGCAGCGAACTCGGTGTGGCAGCTCGGCTACGAGGGCGGGCCCTCGCGCCTGCTCGGCATCGTGCTCTTCTGGGGGATCATGCTAACCGGCCTCGCCGGAGCCCTGAGCGTGCTCGGGCTCTCCTCACTCGAGAACACCATGGACCAGATAGTCAACCTCTCGGGTCGGGCGCTCGTGGCGCTCGTCATCCTGATCGCCGGCGTCTTGAGCGCCGGATGGCTCGCCGAGCTCGTCGCCCGCGAAGCCGAAAACGCGGGCCTTCGCGGCCCTAACGTGTTCCGGCGCGTCGTCTTCATCACTGTAGTCGCCATAGCCGCGCTGCTCGCCGCGGAGCAGCTCGGCCTCGAGACCTACGTGCTCATACTGCTCGCCATAGTCGTCCTCGGCACGATCGGGCTCGCCACAGCCCTGGCTTTTGGTCAGGGGCTTGCCCTCCTCTCCAGCAACGTCGCCGCGGGCCGCTACGTCCAGGACGGCACCCGGGTGGGGGACGTGATCTCCGTCGACGGCGTCGAGGGCACAGTCGAGGAGCTGGGGTACGCCTCTGTAACAGTCCGCTCCGAAGACGGGCATTTATACCGCATCCCGAACCGCACTCTACTCGAAAACGTCGTACGTAAACAGGGGTAGCCGGCAAGCAGCGGTCGAGAGAGCGTTACGTCCCGGTCCGACCTGCCCGAGGAGCGACCGCGCCGACCAGGGTCAAAGTCCATTCTCTCCAGGGGCTCCGGCCCTCTCATTTCCCACGAACTAGCCCACTTGGGCTAGAAAAAACACGGTGCTCTTACGACAGTAGTTGGTGCTCTCTAACCCAGGCAGCAACCTGGTCTCTAGAATGCAGCCCAAGCTTCTTGAGCACGTTTCGGAGGTGGGTGGCGACGGTGTGCTCTGAGAGCGTGAGAGCAGAGGCGATCTGGCGGTTGCTCAGCTCCTGCGCCACAAGGAGCGCCACTTCCTTCTCCCGAGGAGTCAGGGCAACGGATGGTGGGTAGGGAGAGGATTCCTCCGTTACAGTGGCCGTGCGCGCAGCGGGTTGCTCTTCCTTGGAGAGAGCGTACGCGGCTACCTCTTCGAGCGACTTCGCCCGGCCCTCGGCCAGACCTTCCTCCCACTCTGCCTCCCCAAGCCGGGAACGGGCGGCGGCCAGATAGGGCTCGTGCAGCCCCCGCTCACCAGGTGACAAAGCGATGCCAGCGACCCCGCGTGCCGCCTCCGCAGCACCCCACAGTCGCGCCGCGCGAGCGTCCTTCCCCAGAGCCACTGCCAGGCTGGCCATCCCCTCCAGGGTCTCGATGACTTGCGGCTTTCTCCCCATATCCTGGCTCATCTCAAGGGCATTCTCAAATGGCGTCGCCGCTCGCTCGTGCTCACCCAGGCCAAGCAAAGCGAGGCCAAGGTTGATGGAGGCCGTAGGGGCAAGCTCCACGCCAGAGCTCCCGAGTTCCTGGGCAAACGCTAGGGCCTCTTCGCTAAGCGCCCTCGCCCGCTCGTGGTCTCGCTGCAACAGTGCCGGGTGCCCGAGGTTGGAGAGCATTATCCCGACGTGATTTGGATCCCCTATTTCCCTGGCCAACGCCAGGCTTTCCTCCCACAGAGCTGTCCCCCGAGCGTAGTCGTCCTCCTCGTAGATGGCCAGGTAACCCAGCAGGTTGAGAACATGGAACCTCTTGAGCGTCGTAGCAGAGCTCCCTTCCTCCTCCAGTTCCCTGAGTACTTCCATGTTCTCCTGTAGCAGTGCTCTTGCCCGCTCGCTGTCGCCCTGTTGCACCGCCATCGTACCCAAGCTGTTGAGGGCGGTCGCGACGTTTCCCTTATCGTCCAACTCCCTTGATACCTCGAGCATCTCTTCGTAAGTCGCTTCCGCTCGCCCGAAATCGGCCTGAAACTGAGTCAGCCATCCCATCCCCTCGAGCGCCTTCACCCGTACCGGCGATGCTGTAGGCTCGCTGCCCTCGAGCACTCGCTCCATCCACCCGATCCCCTCGCTCAGGTATCCTCGGGTGTACCAGAATCGCCAGAGCGCACCCCCGAAGCGCAGCCCCAGAGCTGCTTCCCCCCGTTCGAGGGCCCACGAAAGCGCCTCTCTGAGGTTGTCGTGCTCCTCATCGAGACGCTCCACCCACGCGCTCTGCTGCGGTCCAGCCAGCTCCGGCTCGGCTTCTTCTGCCAGGGCGAGGAAAAAGGCAGCATGCCGGCCCTGTACTTCGGGGGCTTCTCCGCTCTCCTCCAATTTCTCGCGAGCGTACTGGCGGATGGGCTCGAGCATCCTGTAGCGCACCGCACCCCCAGAGACCGCTCCGGCCACCACGAGCGACTTGTCAACCAGAGCGCCAAGGAGATCCAGGACGTCGTCCACTTCGATGGCGCCTGCCGAGCACACCGCCTCTGATGCCTCAAGCGTCCAACCCCCCGCAAATACCGGGAGCCGCCGGAACAACGCTCTTTCAGCCCCGCAGAGCAGGTCGTGGCTCCACTCCAGCGTCGCCCTCAAGGTCTGCTGGCGTGGTGGTGCGCTGCGGCTCGCGCCCTTGAGCACATCTACTAGGGAGACTTCGAGCCTCTGGGCTACCTGCTCCACGGCCAGCGCTCCCATTCTGGCGGTGGCGAGCTCTATAGCCAGAGGTATACCGTCCAGCTTCCTGCACACCCTCGCCACAGCTCCCGCGTTCTCTTCGGTGAGCCCGAAGTCGGGCAGCCTCAGGCGGGCGCGATCGACGAAGAGACGAACCGCTTCATAGCGCGAGAAGCCCTCGACCCCCCTCTCTCCATCCGTCGTGGCCGGTAAGGAGAGAGGAGGCAATTGCCAGAGGACTTCGCCCTGGATACCCAGAGGTTCTCGGCTGGTGGCCATAACCTTCAGGCGCAGGCACGAGTCCAGCAATGCATCGACTAGCTGCGCTGCCTCCTCCACAAGGTGTTCGCAGTTGTCCAGAACAAGGAGCAAACCCTTCTCTCCCAGAGCTTCAGCGAGCGTATCGGTGAGCGCTTGGCCGGGACGCTCCTGTAGCTCCAGAGCCCCGGCAACCTCCTGAGGCACCAGCTCCGCCTCTGAGAGAGGAGCAAGCTCCACCAGCCACACTCCGTCGGGGTACGTCCGGATCAGATCCCTGGCCACCTCGAGCGCCAGTCGGGTCTTGCCCGAGCCCCCCGCTCCGGTGAGGGTAAGGAGCCGGGTCATGGAGAGCGTCCTCTTGACCTCCACGATCTCGCGCTCTCTTCCGACGAAGCTGGTCCTCGGAGTGGGCAGATTGTGCCGGCCGGCGACGGACGGTTCCACCCGAGTGGGACCGGCAGAGGGTGCCGGCGGAAGCCTCCCGGCGGCTATCTCGTCGCGCAGGCGGCGGGTCGCCGCGCCAGGCTGCGTACCTAGCTCTTCAACCAGGGCATAGCGGAGCCGCTCGTATTGCGCCAGGGCTCGTTCGGGCCGGCCAGATATGGCGTGAAGGCGCATCAACGCTGCATGTGCCTCCTCGAGGGTGGGCTCAGTGGCCGTCGCCTTGCGCAGCACCTCGATGGCTGCCTCGTACTCATCACGCTCTTCGTAGAGCCCTGCAAGCTCGATTAGCAATGCAAGGTAGAGCTGGCGCAGATTCTCGCGCCGGCCTTCGGTCCACTCCTCGTAGCGGTCCTCGGGCAGGAGGTCTCCTGAGTAAAGGTCGATGGCTGCCCGGTAGGCAGCAGGTTCTCCGGAGCGCCTAGCGGTGAGAGCCGTCTCCTCGAAGACCTCGAGGTCAACCCAGAGCGAGCCTCCCGGAAACAGCACGAGCGACTCCTCTTCGCTTGCCAGGTAGCGGGTGCCTGCCCTCCGGTCGAGACTCGTGCGGGCGGAGTGGAGGGTCTGGCGCAGGTTGTTAGAGGCTGCCTTCTTGCCGAGGTTGGGCCAGAGCGAGTCCATGACCTGCTCGCGATGGAGACGATGGCCAGGGGCGAGAGCAAGCAGCTTCACCAGGGCTGAAGCCTTCCTCAGGCGCCAGGCGCGCTTCTCGATTAGCCTTGAACCTATGGAAACCTTGAAGCCACCGAGCAGCCAGATGCGTACGGCCTCAGCCTCCGTACCCACGGAGCCGTGCCTGGGTCCGCTCATGTAATCAATCTAGCATAACCGGGCGCGTGGAGGGAAGTCGCTCTGGCCTACCGCGCTGGTCGGCACTTCAGCGAAAGTCGAGGGTGGAAGGAATTACGTCCCGGCCCGGCCGTCTGTGCTACGAACTAGAATACCGGGAACTTAGTTTTCGTCCCGCGATGGGTACTTACCAAGCTGAGCGGAGACCCGGCTGATCGGCTACAAGGAGCGGCGGATGAAAAAGCGCAAGAACGCGGACCCGTCCCACGACGTCCTCGGCTACGAGCGCAGGCCGCTCGACGCTATCTTCGATCCGGACACCGTCGCCGTCGTCGGGGCGAGTGACCGGCCGGGTAGCGTCGGGCGTACGATCATGTGGAACCTTATCAGCAACCCCTTCGGGGGGACGGTATATCCCGTGAACGCCAGGCGCCAGAACGTCCTCGGGATAAAGGCCTACCCGAGCGTCTCCGAGGTACCGGAGCTCGTGGACCTGGCGGTCATCGCCTCTCCCGCGCCGACGGTGCCAGGGATCATCCGCGAGTGCGTCGAGTGTGGGGTGAGGGGTGCGATCATCATCTCCGCGGGCTTCAGGGAGACAGGCCCCGAAGGCGCCGAGCTGGAGAGGCAGGTCCTCGAAGAGGCCAGGCGGGGACGCATGCGGATCATCGGTCCCAACTGCCTCGGGGTGATGAACCCGACCACGGGTCTCAACGCCACCTTCGCCGGAGCTATGGCGCGTCCCGGTAACGTCGGCTTCCTGAGCCAGAGCGGGGCGCTCATGACGGCCATCCTGGACCGCAGCTTCGTGGAGAACGTCGGCTTCTCGGCCTTCGTCAGCGTCGGCTCCATGATGGACGTGGGGTGGGGGGACCTGATCTACTACCTCGGCGACGACAGGAAGACCGAGAGCATCCTGATCTACATGGAATCAGTGGGCGACGCCCGCTCGTTCTACTCGGCCGCCCGCGAGGTCGCCCTGACCAAACCGATTATCGTCATCAAGGCCGGCCGCACCGTCGCCGCCTCCCAAGCGGCCGCCTCTCACACCGGCTCCCTGACCGGCTCCGACGAGGTCCTCGACGCCGCGTTCATGCGCAGCGGCGTCCTGCGCGTGGACAACGTCTCGGACCTCTTCGACATGGCCGAGACCCTGGGTAAACAGCCACGCCCGAAGGGGCCGCGCCTGACGATCCTGACCAACGCGGGCGGCCCCGGCGTGCTGGCGACAGACGCTCTCATAGCCCGCGGCGGCGAGCTCGCCGGGATCTCCTCCGAGACCATGCAGGAGCTGAACCGCTTCCTCCCCGCGCCCTGGAGCCACGG
>JBJMIY010000193.1:0-3692 GCA_045806605.1 Rubrobacteraceae bacterium | reverse complement strand
GCTTACGGGACTTCGAGCCGATCTCGAGGGAGTGGCCCGGCGAAGACCTCCACCCGCCCTGGGCCGCTACGGATACCCTGGTTTCACGCGGCCCTGGCTCCACGCACAGGTTGCGTCAATTTTCTGACTCCTCGAAGAATGCGCGCAGATCAGCGAGCGAGGAGACGGGATGATTTGTTGCGGATCTGTGGTACTTTACGTACATGGGAAACGGATCTCCTAATTTCGTCTTCATGAGGCTTCGCGGCTACTAAGCCGGGCGCTTCTCCGCTAGGCGAAGAACGCACTGCCGGGTGGCTGTGGCTCTCGAGCAGTTGACCTTCTTCCGTTAAGCCTTAGCCGAATCACCGCTGTGCAGGGCTCTCTCTGCCAGGGGATCTCGAACCGTAGCGTCTATCTAGAAGTTGCCCGGCTTCCCCATGCCGCATATCGACTAAGCGCATGCTGAAGGTGAAGGGTGATTCTGAAGATGCCGCGAAGAGGCAAACGGGCCGCGAAGCTCAGTGCCCATCCCGGCCGCGAGAAGTGGAGTGGCAGGAGGAAAAAGAGTCGGCGCGAACTTGGCCAGAACTTCCTCAAGGACAGGCGGGTCGCCAGGCGAATAGTCACCGAATCCGGCGTGGGAAAGGGCGACCTCGTGGTAGAGCTCGGGGCGGGAGGAGGGATGCTCACCCGCGAGCTCGCGAGAGCGTCTCGGCGGGTGGTGGCGGTGGAGTACGATCCGTACTGGGCTATGCGCCTGAGAGAGCGCTTCTCCGACGACGACAACGTCCGGGTGGTGCAGGGAGACGCCCTGACCGTGACGCTCCCGAAAGAACCTTTCGTGGTCGTCGCGAACATACCCTTCAACATCACCACCCCCACCTTGCACCGTCTTCTGGACGATCCCACCGCTCCGCTTCGGGCAGCCCACCTGCTGGTTCAGAAGCAGGTAGCCTTGAAGCACGCGCGTTCGGCCCCTACCACCCTGAAGACCCTGAACTGGAGTCCCTGGTACGGGTTCTCCGCGGGCCTGCAGCTGCCGGCGGATGCCTTCCATCCGAAGCCGGAAGTAGACGCTTGCCTCACGGTGGCCGCCAAGCGCAGCCCGCCCCTCGTGGCCCCCGAGCACCGGCACCTCTTCCGGGCGTTCGTGCGCCGGGCGTTCGACGGGCGCGGAAACAGCGTGAGTAAAACCCTCAGGCCGTTCTTCACCAGATCCCAACTTCGCAGGCTCGCAAGAGATTATAGATTCTCCCTGCATTGTCCTCCTTCCATGCTTACGGTGTACCAGTGGGCGAGGCTTTGGGACGCCATGATGCTGCTGGTCCCGCGGAATCGTTTGCCTTCGTCGCGACGGCACGCCAGGAGAGAAAGCTGGAGTCGTTGATGGCGGGCTTGTGGAGCGAATAGTCGGGACGACGGCCCGTACCCGGGCCCATTCCCGCCGCTGGAACGTGTGAAGCTCTAGAACCCTCGTTCTAGAACCCTCGTGTAGCCGGCTTCGAGGCCGGTAGGGAGCGACAGGAGCGTATACTCGAGGCGGCCGACCGTGTTCCGGCACCGCGGCAGTACCGGCGGCAACGAGGTGTCTGGACTCCGCACGGTTCGTGTCCGAAAATGGTATGCAGGCGGCGATAGGAGTTAAGCGGTTGGAGACTAGATCAGATAACTTCGTGCGAGCCGCTCGGCTGGACGAGGTGCGTGCCGCCGGCCGCACATCTGTCCGGGTCGCAGGTCACTCGCTGGCGCTGTTCTTCCACGACGGCAGGGTATACGCCGTGGACAATCGCTGCCCACATATGGGGTTCCCCTTGCACCGGGGGAGCGTAAGCGACGGCATCCTGACCTGCCACTGGCACCACGCCCGCTTCGACCTGGAGAGCGGCGGGACCTTCGACCAGTTCGCCGACGAGGCGCGCGTCTTCCCGGTGGAGATCAGAGACGGTGAGGTGTGGGTAGACCTCGCTCCAAGGGAAGACTCGCTGGCCCACCGGCGACGGCGGCTGCAGGATGGGCTGGAGCGAAACATCTCGCTGGTATTGGCCAAGGCGGCCATCGGCTTGCTTGGCGAAGGGGAAGACCCCGCCGAGCCGTTCCGCGCCGGGCTAGACTTCGGTGTCCGCTACCGGCGAAGGGGGTGGGGCCAGGGACTGACCATGCACGCCTGCATGATGAACCTCCTGCCTCTCCTCGCGCCTGAGGACCGCCCGCGCGCCCTCTACCACGGGCTCTCTGCCGTCTCGCGCGACTCTGCCGGAGAGCCGCCGCGCTTCACTCTTCGTCCGCTCCCGGGCGGACCGGCGGACACTGCCGTGCTCAAGAGCTGGTTCCGCCGCTTCGTCGAGGTGCGCGACGCAGAAGGGGCCGAGCGCTGCATCGTCTCTGCGGTGAGGGCCGGAGCAGATCGAGCTCAGATGGCCGACATGCTCTTCTCCGCGGCCACGGACCACCGCTACCTTGACTTCGGGCACGTCCTGGACTTCACCAACAAGGCCTTCGAAGCGCTCGACATCGCCGGATGGTCCCACGCGGAACCGGTCCTGTCCAGCCTGGCCGGAGCATACGCGGGCGCAACCCGCATGGAGGAATCCAATTCCTGGCGCAACCCGGTGGACCTGGTGGAGATCCTGGAGGACGCCTTCGAGCGATTTCCGGAGACTCTAGAAAGCGGCCGGGACCGGCGCGGAGGCTGGGAGGGCCGCGGGGAGCTGGCTTTCGTGTTGCTGGACGAAGACCCGAAAGCAATCGCCGAGGCGCTGCTCGAAGCGTTGCGGGATGGCGCCACCGAAGAGGAGCTGGCCGGGGTTGTCACGTATGCAGCGGCGCTTCGAATCGCCCGCTTTCCGACTACCAACGAGTTCGGCGACTGGGACACCGCGTTGCACACCTTTACCTTCGCAAACGCCGTCGATCGGGGGCTGCGGCGAACCTCCTCACCGGAGCTGCTACGAGGAGTTTTCGATGCGGCGATGAGCGTTCACCTCGACCGCTTCCTCAACGTCCCGCCCTCGCGCCTGCCGGAGCCTGATGGCCGCGAGGAGGCCCCGGAAGAGCTGCTTGCAGAACTCCCTGTGTTGCTCGACGAACGGCAGAGGGTAGACGCGGCAGGGAAGCTGGTGGCCCGCTACCTCTACGGGGGTGGTGACGCCGGCCGGTTGCTGGCCGTGATGGGCGGGCTGCTCCTCAGGGAGGACCGGAACTTCCACACGATACAGGCGCTCGAAGCCGCGTTCTCTCAGCACGCCCTCTTGCGCGGAACTGCGGCCGGGACGCACGTGCTGGTCGCGGCCGCGCGTTACCTGGCCGCCCACTCTCCCACGATGCGCTCACAAGGACAGACTTACGACATCGCCCGGCGCCTCTCTCGCGGCGAGATCTTGTATGAAGATCAATGAGCTGGAGGTCCTCCTCGGAGAGGGCGCTTTCTAGGAGCATAAGGGTCATGATCATCGGCGCATGACGCTGATCCGTCCTGAAGCCGTGCCGGCCACACTCCTGATCCTCACCATACCTATGGTGGCGATAATAGCCCTCCGAGAGCCCAACTCTATAAACGTCCGTGGTTTTTATCGATCACGACGGGGCGTATCCTCGGTGCACTCGCTGGTGTCTTGATCCTCGTCGCGAGCCCTGCAAGCCCGTTCGCAAGGTTTCTCGCCCACGTTGGGCATTGTTGGAATGCGCGGCCTCGATTGTCAGAGCAGGTTTCA
>JBJMIY010000192.1:0-6993 GCA_045806605.1 Rubrobacteraceae bacterium | reverse complement strand
GTCACAGGAGAGATAAGGCTGGAAGAGGGAGTGGAGATGGTGATGCCAGGGGACAACACGGTGATGGAGGTAGAGCTCATCTCACCAATAGCGATGGATGAGGGGTTGAACTTCGCCATACGTGAGGGTGGCAGGACTGTTGGTGCTGGTGTCGTCACCCAGATACTGGAGTAGCGAGAAGCTCGAGAGGCGGGGGCGGGATATATCCCGCCCCTGTGATTCGGAGGTAGATTGTGCGACAATTAGTAACGCTGGCATGTGAGGAGTGCAAGCGCCGGAACTACCACACCCGTAAGAACCGGCGCAACACCCCGGACCGGATCCAGCTAAAGAAGTATTGCCCGTGGGATAGGAAGCACACCATCCACCGGGAGACCCGATAAGGGTCTTAAGCGGAGGGCAGTAGCTCAGTTGGTAGAGCAGCGGTCTCCAAAACCGCAGGTCGGGGGTTCGAGTCCCTCCTGCCCTGCTCTTGTCGTTCAAAGTCAGGTGAGTAGATAGATGGGCAAGAAGCGCGGCTCGGCCACCAAGGGCGGGGCCAAAAAAGGACAACAGCAGACGAAGCAGGGCTTCATAGCCGGTCCGAGGAAGTTCGCCCGGGAGGTCCAGGGCGAGCTCAAGCGGGTCACCTGGCCCGATCGAGACCAGCTCAGGCAGAGCACGGCGGTGGTCCTGATCATCGTCCTGACGCTGACCGCCTACGTCTATGTCTGGGACACGTTGTTCCGGAGCCTGGCGCGTTTGATCTTCGCGTAGTAACCAGGAGCGTTAGTTTTGAAGAAGTGGTACGTAGTCAACACATACTCCGGGCACGAGAACAAGGTCCGGACGACGATGGAGCGCCGGATCGAGTCGCTCGGCCTGGGCAGGCACTTCGGGGAGATTAGCATCCCCACGGAGAGCGTCATCGAGATCAAGAACGGCAAGAAGGTCCCGACGACGCAGCGCCAGTTCCCGGGCTACATCCTGATCAACATGGACATGAACGAGAACACCTGGCAGCTCGTGCGCCAGACGCCGGGCGTCACCCAGATCGTCGGCTCGGGGGACAGGCCGACGCCTCTAAGTAGGGCGGAAGTCGAGCGGCTCCTGCATCCGGGCGAGGCTGCGGAGCAGCGCGAGAAGGTCAAGACAACGGTGGACTACCAGATCGGGGAGACGGTCAAGGTCATCGGCGGGCCGCTCTCGGACTTCACCGGCTCGATCTCCGACATCAACGTGGACCAGTCGAGGTTGAAGGTCCTCGTCTCCATCTTCGGGCGCGAGACGCCGGTGGAGCTCTCGTTCAACCAGGTAGCCAAGCTCTAGAAGGAGAAGCGTTTTATGGGTAGAGGGCGCGGACGGCGCGTCGCGCGCAAGCTGAAGTTGCAGATCACCGGGGGGCAGGCGAACCCGGCCCCGCCGGTCGGCCCTGCGCTGGGCCAGGCGCAGGTGAACATCGGGGAGTTCGTCCGGCAGTTCAACGAGGCCACGCGCGACCAGATGGGCCAGGTGGTCCCGGTGGAGATCACGGTCTACGAGGACCGCTCGTTCACCTTTATCACCAAGACGCCCCCCGCGGCGTTCCTGCTCAAGCAGGCCGCGGGACTCGACAAGGGCAGCGGCGAGCCGAACCGTGAGAAGGTCGGCACCGTGACCCGCGCGCAGGTCGAGGAGATAGCGAGGACCAAGATGCCAGACCTGAACGCCGCCGACATCGACGGCGCGGCGAGGATAGTCGAGGGTACGGCCCGGAGCATGGGGATAACGGTCAATGGGTAAGCGGTTGCTGGAGCAAAAGACGAGGATAGACCCCACGCGGCTCTACCACCCGCGCGAGGCGCTCGAGCTCCTCAAGGAGCTCGACGGCGCGAAGTTCGACGAGAGCGTCGAGGCGCACATCCACCTGAACGTGGACCCAAGGCGGGCGGACCAGATGGTGCGCGGAACGTTGATGCTGCCGAACGGCACGGGCAAGACGCGCAGGGTCGCCGTCTTCGCCGTCGGCGACAAGGCGCGCGAGGCCGAGGAGGCCGGGGCTGACGTTGTCGGCTCCGAGGACCTCGCCGAGCGCATCCGCGAACAGGGCTACATGGACTTCGACGTGGCGGTGGCCACCCCCGACCAGATGAGGATCGTCGGTCCGCTGGGCCAGATCCTTGGTCCCCGCGGGCTCATGCCGAACCCCAAGAGCGGCACGGTCACGCAGGACGTGGGCCGAGCGGTCGAGGAGATCAAACGCGGCAAGATCGAGTACCGCGTGGACCGCTACGGCATCATCCACGGCATCATCGGCAAGAAGTCCTTCGACCTGGACAGCCTGGTCGAGAACTACTTCGCCCTGCGCGAGGAGCTCCAGAGGGCGCGCCCCGCGCCGGTGAAGGGGCGGTACTTCAAGTCCGTGGCCCTCACCACGACGATGGGACCCTCGATCAAGGTTGACCCCGCGGTGGAGAAGGATTAACATCACGCGCGGACTCTAGATATACTATAGATATATGAGACCACAGACAGCCGGGGCCCGTGCGAGGGCTTAATCATCCGGCCGAGGTCGCAAGGTTTTACGGGAGTTGAAAACCCCGGGCGCCTCTGCGGCCCCGGGGTTTTAGCTAGCGGAGGAGAAGTGTGAAACGGGAAGAGAAGGCGCGGGTAATACAGGAGATAGCCGAGAAGCTGCGGGGCAACTCGGCGGTGCTCGTCGACTACCAGGGGATGAACGTGGCCCAGAGCACCCAGCTTCGGGCGCGCAGCCGCGAGGCCGGCGTCGAGTTCGTCGTCGCGAAGAACACGCTGACCCGCATGGCAGCAGACGAGGCCGGAGTGGAGGATCTCTCGCAGTACCTGATCGGGCCGACGGCACTCGCCTTCTCCGAGGACCCCGTCGCCAGCGCGAAGCTGATGGCCGAGTTCGCCGAGCAGGTCGAGTCTTTCGCACTGAAGGGCGGACTCCTCGAGGGCGGCCGGGTGCTGGACGAGGGCGAAGTCGCAGCCCTCAGCAGACTGCCGGGGCGAGAGCAACTGCTCGCACAGGTCGTCGGAGGCATCTCCTCCCCGCTCACGGGGCTGGACACGGTGCTCAACAATACCGTCCAGGGTCTGGTAGTGGCGCTGAACCAGATCGCCGAACAAAAAGGTGCGCAGTCGTAGGCAACAAGTTCAGGAGGACTTGAGATGGCGATAAATCAGGAAGAGTTGATGGAGACTATCGAGAACATGACGGTTCTCGAGCTCTCCGAGCTGGTGAAGGCGCTCGAGGAGCGTTTCGGAGTCTCGGCGACCGCGGTCGCGGCTGCTCCGGTCGCGGGTGCTGCCGGCGACGGCGCCAGCGCCGCGGCCGAGGAAGAGCAGACCGAGTTCGACGTCGTGCTCCAGGCGGCCGGGGACAAGAAGATCCAGGTCATCAAGGTGGTCCGCGCCGCGACCGGCCTCGGGCTCAAGGAGGCCAAGGCGCTCGTCGACGAGGCCCCCAACCCCGTCAGGGAGGGTGTCAGCAGGGAGGACGCCGAAGCCCTGCAGAACCAGCTCCAGGAGGCCGGCGCCACTGTAGAGCTGAAATAGGCTTCAGGTAAGGGCGTGTCGAGGCGGCGCTCCTTCACGGGGGCGTCGCTTTATTTTGCGGCGAAACCCCGGCGCGTGGTCGATCCACCGTCGCCGTTAGCGAGGGGCCGCCAGACCTGAAGCCTGATGCCTTTTGTGGCATGCTACGAGTGGCTGTGCTACACTCCCGGGCGCCGGTCGAGGATCGGCGCAGAATATTTTTCGATATCTGCCTCGCGCGCCTTGACGTACCCTGGTGCGGGGGGTAAGATATGCGTTTGCGTGTTCGGCCATTCTTCATCGATCCTTCTGGAGGAGAGCTAATTTGGTGACGCCTGTTGTGCGCCGGAAGCGGCACCCTTATGCCCGTTTGCAGTTCAGTGACATTCAGCTGCCGGATCTCGTGGAGATCCAGCGCCATTCCTTTGATAGATTCAGGAACGAAGGTATAGATCAGACCTTCGCGGAGATCTCGCCTATAGAGGACTATACCGGCTCCTACGCCGTCGAGTTCGGGGAGCATCGCTTCGAGGAACCGCCGGTCTCCATAGAAGAGTGCATGTCCAAGGACAAGACTTACGCTGCTCCGCTGTTCGTGCGGGTGCGCTTCATCGTCAAGGAGACGGGTGAGGTCAGGGAGCAGGACGTCTTCATGGGCGACTTCCCGCTCATGACGGAGTCGGGTACCTTCATCATCAACGGGACCGAGCGGGTCGTAGTCACTCAGCTCGTGCGTTCTCCCGGCGCCTACGTCATGGAGCCGAAGGACCCTACCAAGCAGGTCTTGACGGCGAGCCTCATGCCGAGCCGGGGCTCCTGGCTCGAGTTCGAGGTCGAGACCAAGGGCTACGTCTCAGTGCGCATAGACAGGAAGCGCAAGCTGCCCGTCACGGTGCTCTTGAAGGCCCTGGGGATGGGTGGTCCCGAGGAGATCCTGGAGCGCTTCGGCGGCTCCTGGCTCATACGCAATACCCTGGAGCGGGACGACACCCCATCGAGGGAGGAAGCCCTGCTCGAGGTCTTCAGGCGCCAGCGCCCCGGCGAGCCGGTCAACCTGGAGAACGCGCAGAACCTCGTGGACGGGCTCTTCTTCGACCCCAAGCGCTACGACCTCTCGGAGGTCGGCCGCTACAAGGTCAACAAGAAGCTCAAGCTCGACGTGCCGATGGACACCCACACCCTGACCATCGAGGATATCGAGGCTCTCTTGAGGCGCTTGATCGAGACCTCCGAGGAGGTAGCCGAGGACGAGGAGTTCGGCCGGGTCAACTACGAGCGCATCAGGCACAAGCTCGACGAGTACGAGCACTTCGGGAACAGGCGCCTGAGGACCGTAGGTGAGCTGGTGCAGGAGGCGTTCCGCATCGGGATGTACCGCATGGAGCGCGTCGTGCGCGAGCGGATGACTACGCAGGACGAGGACTCCATAACGCCGCAGACCGTCGTGAACACCAAGCCTGTGGCGAGCGCCATAAAGGAGTTCTTCGGCTCCTCGCAGCTCTCGCAGTTCATGGACCAGACCAACACGCTTAGCGGCCTGTCTCACAGGCGGAGGCTCTCTGCGATGGGGGCCGGTGGCCTCTCGCGTGAGCGGGCGCCCATAGAGGTGCGCGACGTGCACCCGACGCACTACGGGCGGATGTGCCCCATAGAGACGCCCGAGGGTCCGAACATCGGGCTCATAGGACAGCTCTCGACGTTCGCGACGGTGGACGAGTACGGCTTCGTGCAGACGCCGTACCGGAAGGTCGTTGACAGCAAGGTGACGGACGAGATCGAGTACCTCTCCGCCGACGAGGAGGAGGAGTTCACGATCGCCCAGGCCAACACGCCAGTAGACCTGGAGACGGGTCAGATCGTCGGGGACGCCCACCAGATACTCGCCCGCAGGCGGGGCGGCGACGTCGCGACCGTCTCCCCGGACGAGATCGACTACTTGGACGTGGCGCCTTTGCAGACCGTCTCGGTCGCGACGGCGCTCATACCGTTCCTCGAGCACGACGACGCCAACCGCGCGCTCATGGGCGCTAACATGCAGAAGCAGGCCGTGCCTCTGTTGAGGAGCGAGGCTCCTTACGTGGGCACGGGGATGGAGTTCCGGGCGGCCACGGATGCCGGCGACGTGCTCCTGGCGCTCAACGCGGGCACCGTCGAGCGGGTGATGGCAGACAGGATCACGGTCCGCCGCAGCGGAGCTGGTGGCGAGGTGGACGAGTACGTGCTGCGCAAGTTTGCCCGCTCCAACCAGGGCACCTGTGTCAACCAGCGCCCGCTCGTTACCGAGGGCGAGGAGGTCGAGGCGGGCACGGTGCTGGCCGACGGCTCCTCGACCGACCAGGGCGAGCTGGCTCTGGGGAAGAACCTGCTCGTCGCTTTCATGCCGTGGGAGGGTTACAACTTCGAGGATGCGATCATCATCTCCGAGCGGATCGTCAAGGATGACACCCTCTCCTCCATACACATCGAGGAGTACGAGGTACAGGCGAGGGACACCAAGCTCGGCCCCGAGGAGATAACGAGGGACATACCCAACGCCTCCGACGACGTCCTCATGAACCTCGACGCAGACGGGATCATCCGTATCGGAGCCGAGGTGGGCTCTGGCGACGTGCTCGTCGGCAAGGTCACCCCCAAGGGTGAGTCCGAGCCTACGCCTGAGGAGAAGCTCCTGCGCGCGATCTTCGGCGAGAAGGCGCGCGAGGTCAAGGACTCTTCGCTGAAGGTCCCGCACGGCGAGGGAGGCGTCGTCATAGACGTCAAGCGCTTCAGCCGGGACGAGGGCGACGAGCTCCAGCCTGGCGTCAACGAGATGGTGCGGGTCTTCGTCGCCACCAAGCGAAAGATCGCGGAGGGCGACAAGCTCGCGGGCAGGCACGGCAACAAGGGGGTCATCTCCAAGATCGTGCCAGTAGAGGACATGCCGTTCATGGAGGACGGGACGCCGGTCGACGTGATCTTGAGCCCTCTCGGCGTGCCGAGCCGGATGAACATAGGCCAGATCCTCGAGACCCACCTCGGGTGGGCAGCGAGCAAGGGCCTCGGCGATAACGGCGGCGAGCCTACCTTCGTCTCCACGCCCGTCTTCTCGGGCGCCGGGGTTGGCGACGTGGATCGGGCGATCGAGAGCGTCCGTGGCGACGGTTCCGCCGCCATCGGCATGGGCCGCGGCGGCAAGGTGACGCTGTATGACGGGCGCACCGGGGAGCCGTTCGACGGCAGGATCACGGTCGGTTACATGTACATACTCAAGCTCCTACACCTGGTGGACGACAAGATCCACGCCCGCTCTACAGGTCCGTATTCGCTGGTCACGCAGCAGCCGCTCGGCGGAAAGGCGCAGTTCGGCGGGCAGCGGTTCGGCGAGATGGAGGTGTGGGCGCTCGAGGCCTACGGCGCGGCGCACACCCTGCAGGAGCTGCTGACGATAAAGAGCGACGATCGGGTCGGGCGCGTCAAGAGCTACGAGTCGATCGTCAA
>JBJMIY010000191.1:0-10232 GCA_045806605.1 Rubrobacteraceae bacterium | reverse complement strand
GTACCAGGTCGGCAAGCTCTGCCACTCCTCCTCGGAAGCCCACACGTGGGCGTCGTGAGCAGCGCTCTCGGGCCTCACCTCGCCTCCCGAGTAGCGGGACACGAAGCCCACGCCAGCGTAGAGCTCGGTGTCCTCAGGGCTCCGCCAGGGCTCTACCCGGGCGAACCAGGGCATCTCGGGCTCCGCGTCGAGGACCGTCTCCTCGAGTGTCTCGCGGCGGGCGCACGCGGCGAAGTCCTCGCCCGGCTCCAGCATTCCACCCGGGTTCTCCCAGAGCCCGACCGGCGGCTTGCGGCGCCTGAGGAGGAGCGCCTGCGGCTCGTCCCCTTCGAGGTCCACGAGCACTGTGCCCGCGCCGAGATTCGCGTGGACCACGCCGGCGTCTCCCTGAAGTTTTCGCGGTCGTGGCGGTTCTTGTAGAGGCGCTTCGCGAAGCGCCTCTACAGGACCGCGAAGCGCCTCTAACAGACCGGCGACGCGACGGACATTCTCCGGGCTCCACCAACTCGGCAGCTCGAGCCACTCGTCGAGGGTGACCCACCTGTAGCCGAGGTGCTCGTGCGAGAGGCTCACCTCCACGTCGCGCGTGCGGGCGATGTAGGTTACTGCAGCCAGGAGACGGCCGCTCGGCGCCTCCCCGACCCAGGTGGCGAGGATGCGCCGGGGCGCGAGGAGGAGGCCTGTCTCCTCGTAGAGCTCGCGCACGGCCCCGTCCTCGAAGCCCTCGCCGGTAGACAGACGCCCGGCCGGCGGGTCCCAGGTGCCTGTCGGGCGCTGGAGCAGGAGCATGCGGCCGTCCTCCCGGACGGGCAGGATGCCAGAGACGAGGTCCGCCCTCAACATATACCCTCAAACTCCACGCGCCGAGTATAACTTGAGCGTCATCCCGGTAAGGTGATCCGCCGCGGCGACCATGCGAGCACGTCGAGGCGTTCGGAGAAGTGCAGGACCGGCCCCGTCTCCGGTAGCGCGACGCCGATCTGCTCCGTCATCGTGAGCTTCTCGACCTCGGCCTCGGCGGGTTGGAGCGGCCAGGGATGGTGGTGGATGTCACCGCGATAGACATTGTCCCTGCCGTCCGCGGCATAGAGGCAGTAGCGCTCGGTCAGGAAGTTTTCGAGCGTGCCGGGACGGCTCTCGGACGGCTCACCCACGGGGCGGTAGCGGGCCGCGAGCTCCGCCCCCGGCGTTCCCCCGCGGGTGCGCACGCTCCTGTAGTGAACCTCGTCGCCCACGACAGCGCAGGACATCTCCGCGTCCAAGTACGGCAGGTGGAAGGTGGCGCGGGCGAGGCGGACGGCCACCGGGTTGCCGGCGTCCAGCGAGAAGAACCAGATGCCAGGTTTGCCCCCGGCCGTGACGTAGGTGCGGACGTTCAGCTCCGGGAAGTTGGATAGGGGAGGAACGCTCGGCAGGAAGCGAGGCCGTACGCCGGTCATGCGGAAGGGCGTGACGCTCAGCCACGCGCTGCCGCCGAAGGTGTCGAGATGCAGGGCGGGCGGTATCAGGGATCGGAGCGCCTCCTCATGGACGGGCCAGTGCATAAAGAGCAGGTCGTGCCAGCTCATAAAGAGAACCCACGGGCCAGCCGGCATCGGATAGGGCCGGTGCTCTGTCCGGCTCAGGACCATCTTGGGCCGCAACGCCTGCATGATCCTCGCAATCCTATGACACCGGCGCCCGGCCGTCGAGCGTTTTTCAGAGTGTCTCGTGGATAATCAGCAGAGATCCCTCCTCCACGCTGACCCGGCCCGCTCCACCGACCAGCTCGTTGTGAAAGCCTAGAGTGTCTCCTATCTCCAGCCTGGCATCCTCCAGTGGATAGCTGAATCCCTCGAGGGTCACTCCGGCAGCCGGACCGGTGAGGGGGAAGATCGAGACGCTATCTCCTGGATCTCCGGAGACGGTCCTGGTTCCTGTCTCCAGGACGAACACCTGCCCCCAACCGGCTCTCATGGTGGCCCTCAAGCCCATCCGCTCGGCGGTGAGCAGGATGTGCGGTACGGCGAACACTGAGCTGAAGTTGCCTCCGGTGGCACAGACGACGTCCACGTCCGTAGCCCCCCTTTCCCCGGCGGCAATAACCGCAAGGTGGGCGTCCATCTTGTCCTTCCTGACCGGGTGGCGCTCGAGCAACGCGCCGCGCTCGGCGACCTCCCGCGCCCCCGCTTCGCCTAAAGAGTCCATGTCCCCGACGACGAGGTCCGGGACTACCCCGGCGTCCAGCGCATAGCGGGCCCCGCCGTCCGCGGCTACCACCAGATCCGCCCGTCCGGCTACGGACCGGAGCAGATCCGGCGGGTCCGGGAAGCCGTTCAGGAAGATGGCGGCCCGCAAGCTAGGTGGTCTTCACCTTCCGGTAGCGCGCCTGGCGCTCCGAGGGCTGCGCTCCTTCGAGCGCATTGAGCAGCACCACCACGACTACCAGGACGATGGCGAGGCTCGGCACCAGGTACCCGGCGTTGTACGCCGCCGAGTAGAGGTAAGGGTTCCATCCTTCCGGCGCGTAGGAGGCGAAGAAGACGACTCCAGATACGAAGTGGCAGAGAAAGCGGGCCAGCACCGCGACGATGGTGCCGAAAATGGCGCCCCAAACAGTGGGCTTGAAGAACCCGGCGAGCCCCAACGCGCCGAAGGCCAGCGGGTAGTCGAAGATCACCTGCACAGGATGAAGAGCAATCGGGTCGATGGCGAAGTTCAGGAGACCGTACGCCGCTCCGGCGACGATCCCGACGGCCGGTCCCTGGCGCAGGGCCAGCAGTATCAAGGGCACCATCTCCAGCGAGATCGAGCCGCCGAACGGCATATGGAGGATCTTGATCAAGCCCAGAACGAACGCCAGGGCTATGGCGAGCGCCGCCTCCGCGAGCACCCTGGTGTCTTTGAACGCGTTCACCGCGCACCCTCCTTCGTCTCTGCGGGGATGCGCGAAAGAGTCTCGAATCTCCCTGCGCCGGTATTACCCGGATCAGGTTCAACGGGTCGGCGCCTCTGCGCCCTCTCAGCCTCCAGGCTCCCCGGTTTGTTGTGCGCTAAATGTATCTTATCTTCGGTCGGAGGACAAGTGACCCGACCACAGGAGGCCCAGCACCGTGGCCGCGTCGGTGATGCCGCCGCCCGAGACCATCCCCAGAGCCTCCCCGAGCGGCATCTCTACTACCTCTATGAACTCCGTCGCTTCGGGACGGGGACCTTCGGGGTTGCGCACGGCCCGGCATCGGAAGAGATGGCAGACCTCGGTGGTACGCCCGGTGCTGGTGTGTACCGAGACGAGGCGCTCGAGCTCCTCGGCCCTGAACCCGGTCTCCTCGAAGAGCTCGCGCCGGGCGGCCTCACCGGGGTCCTCGCCTTCGTCGACCCCGCCGCTCGGCAGCTCCAGCGTGAAAGAGCCTAGAGGCTGGCGCCACTGGCTTACGAGGACCACGTCGCCGTAGTCCGTGAGTGGCACCACCGCAGCGAAGCCCCCGCTCTCGAGGACGCCGTACTCGATGGCCACCCCGCCGGGCAGCACCACCTCGTCAACCCTGAACGCGCACCACGCGTTGCGGTAGAGGTAGCTCCGCTCGAGCGTCCGCCAGCTCCCGTCTTCCATGAGGCGCAGTATATAGGCGCGAGAAAAGATAAAGGGAGGGGCCGGAGCCCCTCCCCAGCGTTGCGCTCTGAGCCCTGGCTACTCGAAGTACTCGGCGGCCTTGGTGATGTAGCTCTCCTGGTCCTCGGGGACCTCGTCCTCGGGGTAGATGGCTTCGACCGGGCACTCCGGCTCGCAGGCGCCGCAGTCTATGCACTCCTCGGGGTTGATCATGAAGTGATCCCCGGCGTCGTAGATGCAGTCTACCGGGCAGACCTCCACGCAACTCTGATCCTTGGTGCCGATACACGGCTCTGTGATAACGTAGGTCATAGGGTTACCCCTCCTCTCGAAACTTCTCGCCGCTCTCTGACGCTTTATACCAGCCCATCCCTGGCCGCAACACCCACCGTTGACCCTTATCATCGTCGCCCATGACCGCGGTCATCGGGATGTGTGATCCAGGTCAAACGCGCAGCAAACCTGGGCTTTACTGGGAAGGATTCTCAGGTATCAGGCTTCGAGTATTGGGTTTCGGTAGCGCATGCGTCTCGTCTTGGGGGGCTTTCGAAGGCGAACGAGAGTCGCTCCACAACCCCTGATGCCTTTAGTCTGTAACCACATATTCAGGTCCGGGCGCGGAGCTCGGCGGGCTTGAGTATGGTTACTCTCCTGGCGCCCTGCAGCTCGAGGATGCCGTCCCTGGCGAGACGAGAGAGGGCGCGAGAGAGGGCCTCGCGCGAGATGCCGGTAGCCTCGGCCATCTCCTGGCGCGAGAGGGATGGCTCGAAGACGACGCCCCGCTTCGTGACCCGCCCCTCCTCCATGGCGAGGTTGAGGAGCATGTGCGCCACCCTCTGGGGCGCGCTGTGGAAGACGAGGTCGCCGACCAGGTCCTCCAGCTCGCGGTTCCGGGACGCCAGAGTGCGAGCGAGGCGTAGTGCCGCCTCGGGGAAGCGGCCCATGATCTCGATCAGGTCGTCGCGGAAGAGGGCGTAGAGCACGCAGTCTGTGAGGGCTGCGGCGCCCTGGCTCTGGGGTCGGCCTTCGAGCGCCGCCCCGAGGCCGAGCACGGAGCCGTCGCCGACAACGCCGAGGATCTGGTCTCTGGCCTTCGGGCCGCCCGAGGAGCGGTAGAGCTTGGCGCGTCCCTCGCGCATGAAGTAGACGGCCCCTGAGGGCTCTCCCTCCCTATAGAGGTTGGTGCCGGCCCCGATCTCCACGACTGCGGCTGCGATCGCCAGCGCCTGGAAGAACTCTTCGTCAAGCCCCTCCAGGAACTCGAACTCCCGCAGGCCCTCGAGCTTCGCCAGGTGCTCGACGGCCCGGCAACGCGCCCCGGGCAGCCGCGCCCAGGAAGGCGGCGCGTTCTCACCGTACAACGCCTGTCTCCTCTGATCCTCGCGCATCCACGAAGCCTTTATACGCTAAGTGGCGAAAGTTTGCACTTCGACGCACCCATCTCTGCTTCATTGGCGCTTTTGCCGCCACGTCACCCACGAAACAGAATAAGCTTACCTACCCATTCACAGAGCAAATGTTGTGGAAGTAGTCGTGGGGGCGAATCCCGCTCTAATAGCTGTAAACTGAGGATCAGCTGATGAGCCAGCGAGAGCCACTAGCGCTAGTGCTGACCGTCTGAGAAGGAGGCATCATGCTCGAAGGCAAGGTCGCCATGATCACCGGCGCGAGCCAGGGTCTCGGCAGGGCGCTCGCGCTCGCTTTCGCGCGGGAGGGGGCGCGCGTCGTGATCAACTCCCGCAGCGAAGAGACCATCCGCCCCGTCGCCGAGGAGGCCGAGTCTCTGGGCGCGGAGGTCCTCGCCCTCGCGGCGGACGTGTCCAGGAGCGCGGACGGTGAGAGGCTGGTCAGTGCGGCGGCGGAGAGGTACGGACGCATAGACGTGCTCGTCAACAACGCAGGCGTGCTCGGGCCGCGGGTCCCTATAGAAGAGTACCCCGAAGACGAGTGGCGCCGGGTCATCGACGCGAACCTCACGGGGCCGTTTCTGGTGACGAAAGCGGCCATACCCCACATGCCGGAAGGCGGCTCGATCATCAACGTCGTCAGCGGGGTCAGCGTCGAGGGACGGGCCGGGTGGGGCGCCTACTCGGTCAGCAAGTTCGGCGTGGAGGGGCTCACCCAGATCCTGGCCGCAGAGTTAGAGGAGCACGGCATCCGGGCGAACGCCGTGGACCCCGGCGGGATGCGCACGGGGATGCGCGCCGCCGCCTACCCCGAAGAAGATCCCTTGACGCGTATAACCCCGGAAGAGAACACCGACATCTTCCTTTACCTTGCCTCGGACGAGTCGAGAGGCGTGACAGGGCAGCGCTTCAAGGCGCAGGAGTTTCAGAGGGCGTAGAGACCTCAGGCGGCGGTCTGGGCCGTGTCGATCAGCTCGGCCTGGACGATGAGGCGCTGCGAGTAGTCGGGCAGGGTGCAAGTCTGGAGGGTGAGCACGTTCTTGCCCGGGACGGCGTCGGTCACGGAGAGGTCCGTGGGGCTCACGGTGAACTCCTTGAATACACTGTAAGTGTACTTGGTCCCGTTGGCGTCGGTGACGTAGATCTCATCACCCTGCTCGAGCTTGTTGAGGTCGAAGAAGGCGAGGAAGCTGGGGGTACGGGGGTAGCCGAGGCGGTGGCCAGCCATGTAGACGTTCGCCTCATCTTCCCACGGAAAGCCCGTGCCGGCGAGGTGGATCGCGGCGTGATTCCCGAGGGTCTGCATGTCTGTGCCGGACACGGTCGGGATGGTGTCGTCCTTGATCTGGTTCATCTCCGGGATCGTCAGCTTCAGCGTCTTGTTCTTCGGCCCGCTCGTCGCGGCGCCATCGTCCGTATCGAGCCTGGGGACGTTGAATCCGCCAGGGTCGGAGCTGTTCGTGGCTGCGCTGTTGAGGCTGCCGGCCAGGAAAAAGGCCGCTATGAGCGCGGCGCCGGCCGCTATCATGACGAGGCTCAATACCCAGGAGATGACGTTAGTGGTTCGCGACTTCTTCATAAAACCCCGGAAATTGTAACACCAGGGTTGTGCGCCTTCACGGATACTCTAGCGTTCGGCGGGCAGGTCCCCGCGCATACCCCACTCGTTCCAGGAACCGTCATAGACGGCCAGGTTAGTGTGGCCGAGCCGGTGGAGGACGAAGAGCGGCACCGTAGCCGCCACCCCGCCGTTGCAGTAGGCTACCAGGGGTGCGTCCCTGTCGTCGGGGACGCCGGCCTCCCGCACCATCCCGGCCAGCTCCTCATCCGAGCGGAACGTGCCCTTCTCAGGGTCGAAGAGGCTATCGGAGTGGAGGTGCTTCGCTCCAGGGACGCGGCCAGCCCGCCCCTCTCCCCTTGCTATGGCGCCGGTGTACTGCGCCTCGTCGCGCGCGTCGAGGATAAAAGCGCCGCCGCGCTCGCTCGCGGCTAGCACCTCCTCAGCCTCCTTGCGCCACGCGGGACGCGGCTCCGGGGTGAAGGTGGCGGTCTCTGGTTCCGGAACCTCGGGGGTCGTCGGGCGGCCCTCGGCGGTCCACCTGTTCCAGCCGCCGTCGAGGACGGAGACGCGGTCGTGACCGTAATAGGTCAGCGCCCACCAGAGGCGCGTCGCGAACTGGCCGCCGGCGTGGTCGTAGACGACGACGTGCGTCTCGTCCCCGATACCCATTGAGCCCATAGCTTGCGCGAAGCGCTCCGGCGGGGCGACCTGCACGGAGACGGCGGCGTCGGGGTCGGTTATGTCGCGGGTCCAGTCCACGTAGACCGCGCCAGGTACGTGGGCCTCGTCGTACTCGTCGCGGGCCCCCACGTACTCGGCCCTCTGGCGGCCGCCGCCGAGGTCCGTCTTGTTTACGTAGCCCCTGATGTCAACGATGCGTACGGCGGGATCTTCGAGATGCCCGGCGAGCCAGACGGTGGTTACGAGAGGATCGAAGTTCTCCATTCTTTACTCCTCGAAGAGGTGGTGTTCGCGGGCGTAGGCCTCGGCGAGCTCGCGGGCCTTCTCCCTGTCGTCCTTACCGAGGCGGCCCTCTACGACCTCGTCCTGAAGGAGGTCTTTGAGGGTCTTGATCCAGCGCCCCGGTCCGCGCCCGAACTGCCGCATGAGCTCGTTGCCATCCAGCGGGCTCTCGAGCTTCTCCACGGCGTCCTCGGCCCGGATCTCATCCACCCTGCTTCTCAGGCTGCGCCAGGACTCCTCGGCGATCTGCCTCCGCCTCGGGGCGCTCCCTGTTATGTCTGCTCTAGCCAGCTTGAGGAGCATGTCCACGTTCGAAAGCTCCCTATCGCCGCGCGCGAGGTACGCGTCCCGGATAAAGCGCCTGATCGCGGAGTCGCTCCACGGGTCGCGGCTCGCAGCGTACCCGTAAGGGCGCATGTGGTTGGCGACGAGGTGGGCTACGGCGTCTATGTCGTCCTTCGGGTAGGCAAGCCGGCGCATCGCCCGGCGCGCTATGGCGGCCCCGACGTTCTCGTGGCCGTAGAAGTGGATCTGCTTCGGCACGGTCCTGCCGCCGCAGCGCTCGCACTCCCCCTCCTCGGCGCTCTCGCGCAGGCTCTTCGCGCCACAGTACGTGCAGCGGTGCTCGTAGACGAGGGTGCGCGGCTTGCCAATGTCGTGGAAAAAGGCGGCCTTGCGAAGGATGGAGAACCCCCACTCGCTCATGCCGGGTTCACGCTCGATGCTCGAGACCACTATCAGGGTGTGCTCGAAGACGTCCTTGTGGTGGAACTCGGCCTCCTGCTCGACGTTCACCGTCTCCATGAACTCCGGCACGATGTAGCGCATGAGGTCGAGGCGCACCAGGGTCCTCAGACCCCGGGCGACGTTCTCCGAGCGGAGGATCTTCTCGAACTCGTCCCTGATACGCTCGGCGCTTATGCTTTCGAGCCAGTGCGCGTTCTCCTTGATGGCGCCCTCGAGGTCGGGCGTCATGGCGAAGGGCTTCTCGGGGGTGCTCAGAGTCGCCTCGAAGCGTACCGCCCGCAGCATCCGCAAGGGGTCGTCGCGCATCCGGTCCAGCGGGTCCCCGACGGGACCGATCACACCCCTCTCCAGGTCTTCGCGCCCCTCGAAGGGGTCGAGGACCTCACCGGTCAAAGTATCCGCCGCTATGGCGTTTATCGTGAAGTCCCTGCGAGCCAGGTCTTCCTCCAGACTATCCCCGAAAGTCACTTCGGGGTGCCGGCTACCCTCCGTATAAAGGTCGCTGCGGTACGTCGTGACGTCTATCTCGATGCCGTCTACCTGCGCGACGATCGTGCCGAACCGCTCCCCCACCGTCCACAGGTGCTCCGCGTGGGGGCTCAAGATACGCTTGATCTCCCCCGGCCTGGCGTCCGTCGTCGCGTCGGGATGCGCCTTCGAGTCCTCTCTGCCGAGAAGAGCATCCCGCACGTACCCGCCGACCAGATACAGCTCGTGCCCCGCCTCCCGGAACGCCTCGCCCAGGCGCTCCAGGGGATCGGGCAAGTCCAGCTTTTTAACGTCTGCCATCATCACTCAAGAGATTCTAGTACGCGAGCCCATCGCGTCCAGAGGGGCGGTGCCGCCTAGCCGGCAATGGCGGCTTCGCGGGAGGGGAAGATCTCGAAGTAGTCTCTGAAGCCGGTTACGCTGAAGATGCGCTCGACTGGCTTTGAGGGAGCGGCGAGGCGCAGTGAGATCCCCTGCTCGTGCAAGGCATCCTTGGCGCGCACGAGGGCCGAGAGCGCGGTCGAGTCCATGAACGCAACACCGGCCATGTCGAGGACCACGGCGCCGTCCGTGCTCGCGGCCCGCTCTATGGCGTACTGGACCTTCGGGGCCGTGTGGAGGTCGACCTCGCCGCGCACCGAGATGACGGAGTAGGCTTCGGCGTGTTCGTCTATGCTGACCTCGAAGTCCATGCCGGTCCTGACTCCTCTCTACACAGCCGCGTAACCCCCGGATATTAACCTAGGTTCCGCAGCCGGTAAACCGCTTGTTTTATGGGGTTATAGCGCGTTTTCTGTTAACATCCAGGGAATGGAGAAGAGAGAGAACGTAGAGCGGGTTGCGGTCTTCGTCGACGGGGCGAACCTCTATCATTCGATCAAGAATTATTACAAGGGCGTCCTCGACTACGGCCGTCTACTCTCGGCGGCCGTCGGGGAGCGCAAGCTGCTGCGAGCTACCTTCTACATCGTCGAGAAGCACGAGGCAGACGAGTCGCAGGGAACCCCTTCGGCCCGCTCCTTCGTCTACAACCTCAACAAGTTCGGCTACAAGGTACGCTCCAAACCCCTCATAGTCCACGAGACCTTCACCGCCGAGGGCGAGCGAACGGTATCGCACAAGGGCGACTGGGACATGGGCATCGTCGTGGATATGATGCGCCTCTCAGACCACGCCGACACCTACGTCCTCGTATCGGGCGACGGAGACTACGTCGAGGCCGTCGAATACCTGCAGAGCGAGAGGGGCATCCGTGTCGAGGTCATAAGCGCAGCCCAGTGCACCTCCCAGGCCCTCCTCGACGTCTGCGACTCGCACACCGACCTAGCCGACATCCCGGACTTGTTTCGACGACCGTCGCCCAAAGCGGTGAGCTGAAATACAGCACGCCTCCCTCCGGTCGGCTTGTCAGCACGCTCCGGCTTCGCCTCCGCTTCTCAGCACGGCGCCAGGCTCCGTCAGGCGCCTTATCAGC
>JBJMIY010000190.1:0-3227 GCA_045806605.1 Rubrobacteraceae bacterium | reverse complement strand
CGTGGTCAGGAGGCCGCCGCGCTTACGCCGGGGAGGAAGAGGGTGGCTGAGGTCTCGTTACTCGTCCACGACCTCGAGGCCGCCGTCTCCCCGAAAGGCTCAGGTCCGCTGCGTGACCGGAGTCTTGGCGAGCTCGAGGTCCACGCCCCCGCCTCGGTCGCGATCTCCGGCGACCGCATAGCCGCCATCGGTTCCCCGAAAGAGGTGCTGCGCGAGCTTTCGTTCAGCTCTGACTACAAGACCGTGGACGGGCGCGGTAAGGTCGCGCTCCCCGGACTCATAGACTGCCACGCTCACGCCGCTTTCCTCGGGGACCGGGTAAAGGAGTTCGAGCTTCGCTCGCGCGGGGCGAGCTACGAGGAGCTGCACGCGGCCGGCGGGGGCATCCTCTCGACCGTCTCGGCCACCAGAGCGGGGAGCGAGGAGGAGCTGAGCTCGGCCGTCGAGAGGCACCTGGGCTGGATGCTCGATCACGGCACTCTGACCGCCGAGGCCAAGAGCGGCTACGGCCTCGACCGCGATACGGAGCTGAAGTCCCTGCGCGCCATTCGGAGCGCGGATGAGGTTCATCCCGTGGACGCGCATCCGACCTTCCTCGGGGCGCACACCGTGCCGCCGGAGTTCTCCGGCGCGGCCGAGTACGTGGACTTCGTGATCCGGGCCGTCCTCCCTGATGCCGCCCCGCTCGCCCGGGCCGCCGACGTCTTTCTGGAACGCGGCTCCTTCGAGGTCCCTGAGGCGAAGATGTATCTCGAGGCTTGCGCGGGCTATGGCCTGGCGCTCATGCACGCAGACCAGGTCTCCGAGCGTGGGGCGATACCGCTCGCCATAGAGCTCGGCGCCCGTAGCGTGGACCACCTGGAGAACACTGGCGAAGCAGGCGCGCGCCTCCTCGCCAAAAGCGACGTCGCGGCGGTGCTGCTGCCGGCGTGCGGGCTATTCCTGAACCTACCACTCCCCCCCGCACGTCTGCTCGTCGAGGAAGGGGCCATCGTCGCCCTCGCCACCGACTTCAATCCCGGGAGCTCCTTCTGCGAGTCGCTGCCCCTGGTCATGAACCTGGCCTGTACCCGCCTCAAGCTCTCCCCCGCCGAGGCTCTCTGTGCGTGCACGGCGAACGCCGCGCACGTGCTCGGTCTCGATGACGTCGGTCGATTGGCGCCGGGCTACAAAGCCGACATGCTCGTCCTCGACGCCCCCGACTGGCGCTACGTCGCGTACCACCTCGGCGGGGATCGCTTCGCGGCCAGGATCAAGGCCGGCCAGGTGCTGGCGTAGACTGCCGGTTCACACTCACGGTGTGTCGCTGTACACGCGGGACTGTCAGGGTTTTAGCTCTCTAGTTTTGGGAGGTGCAGTCTCTCCCGAGTTCTTGGCGGGATCGATTATTTCGAGAATCGGTGTAAGGAAGGTGGCTCGTTTCGCTACAGGGTAAAGAAGAAAGTGGCACCGCTCCCGATGTTGCCCTCGGCCCACACTCTGCCACCGTGCCGGTGGATGATGCGCTGTACCGTTGCCAACCCGATGCCAGTGCCTTCGAATTCACCAGTGCTGTGCAATCGCTGGAAAGCTCCAAACAGCTTGTCCGCGTAGGCCATGTCGAAACCCACACCGTTGTCACGCACGAAGTACGCTGGCGTGTCCTCGTGTTCTAGTATCCCAAACTCTATCCTCGGGCGCGGCTGGTCCCTGGTAAACTTCCACGCGTTGCCCAGCAGGTTCTCCAGCGCCACCCTCAGCAAGCTCTCGTCCCCGTTGGCCACCAGCCCTTCCTCTACGATGACGTCCGCTTCGTGTTCAGGTGAAGTTGCCCTCAAATCCTCGACCACCCCTTTGACCAGGGCGCTGAGGTCCACACTTTCCCGGCGCATCTCGCTACGTGTCATGCGGGAGAGATTCAGCAAGTCGTCGATGAGATGTCCCATCCGCTGGCTGGCGTTCTTGGTGCGCCTCAGGTAAAGCCTGCCTTCTTCGTCCAGCTTGTCTTCGTAGTCTTCCAGCAATATCTGGCTGAAGCCGTCGATGGCCCTCAAGGGGGCGCGCAGGTCGTGAGAAACCGAGTAGCTGAAGGCCTCCAGCTCATTGTTGAAGGCCTCGAGCTGGGCGGTGCGCCACCGGACGCGGCCCTCCAACTCTTCATTGAGCCGGCGGAGATCTTCCTCGGCTCGCTTGCGCTCGGTGATGTCGCGGACCACCATGCAGATGATCTCCCGACCGCCGTAGTAGACCACGTTCGCGCTGACCTCCACGTCGACCAGGAAGCCATCCTTGCGAAGGTGGCGCCTCTGGCCGCTGACGTAAGTGCCCGACTCCAGCACACGCTCTACGTAGCAGTCCATATCTTCCCTGGAGTAGGGGACGAGCTCGTAGAGCGAGAGGCGCAGGATCTCCTCGGTGGAATAGCCGAGCAGATCCTGGTAGGCGGCATTGGTCTCCAGCACGCGTTTGGTGTCGACGTCTACGAGCAGGATACCCTCGGCGGCTTGCTCGACCACCGCCCGGTAGCGCTCTTCGCTCTCTTTAAGAGCCGCCTCAGCTAGCTTGCGCTCGGTGGTGTCGCGGATCGAGGCAAAGATCAGGCGCCGCCCCTTGTATTCGAGGGCTCCGACGCCCACCTCGACCGGGAAGGTGGTGCCGTCCTTGCGCCGCAGTTCGTTCTCCTCGAAGCCTACCATTTTGCCCGGCTCGCCCCGCCTGGCTCGCTCCCAAAGCGTCCGGCCCATCTTCTCCCGACGCTCTTCCTCCGAGATCAGGTGTGTCGCCAGGTCTGCAACAGAGAGCTCGAGCAGCTCTTCGCGGGTGTATCCCAGCGCGCGGTACGCCTGGGCATTGCAGTCTACGATGCGACCGTGCTCGTCGTGAACGAATAGAGCATCGGCCGAGTTCTCGAAGAGCTGCCTCAATTGCCACTCACTCTGGAGCAACCTTCGCTCTCTCTGCTCCAACTCTGCGAGGGCAGACTCCAACTGGATGGTTCGCTGGGCGACCTGTGCTTCAAGGTCCTCGTTGAGACGCCGGATCTCTGCGTCGGCTCGTTTGCGCTCGGTTATGTCTCGAGAGTTGATTACCACAGCCCCCATAGCCGGGTCGTCAAGCAAATTGTTAGCGGTGTGCTCGAGGTAGCGCCACGAGCCGTCCTTGTGCGGAACCCGCATCTCGAAGCTCGGCTGGATCCCCAGCCTGGCCGAAAGAACCTTTGCAGACCCAAAGGGTACTGCGCGGGGGAT
>JBJMIY010000189.1:0-4858 GCA_045806605.1 Rubrobacteraceae bacterium | reverse complement strand
GGGGCGGACCCGGGATGCGCGAGATGCTCGGCGTTACCGCCGCCCTCGTCGGCCAGGGCCTCGGCGAGACCGTCGCCCTTCTGACAGATGGTCGCTTCTCCGGCGCGACCCGCGGCCTCATGGCAGGCCACGTCGCTCCCGAGGCCTCCCACGGCGGCCCCATAGCCGCGCTGCGCGACGGCGACACCGTCACCTTCGACATCGAGAACAGGACTCTTGGCGTGGACCTCCCAGCGGGAGAGCTGGAAGCCCGGCTCGCGCAGTGGAGGGAGCCTGAGCCTCGATACGCGACAGGCGTCATGGCGAAGTACGCCGCCCTGGTCTCCTCGGCGTCCGAAGGAGCCGTCACCGACCCCGAACTCGCGCCCGGCGTCGCCGAGCGGCTCTAGTCGTCGTTATCGGGGTAAAGGTAAGGGAGGACGAACCACAGCAGCACGAAACCGAGCGCCACGAGGGCCGTCGTGAGAATCGCCGCCACCATGCCGAATATCAGGTCAGTAATGACGAACAGCACCCCCACCATCGCCGGCACGAGGAAGACCAGCCCGAGGATGGCGAGCACGTTGCCCATCTTCACCCGCTGCTCCCTGACCCCTTGACGAAAGAGCAGCCGGTGGTGAGAGGAGGGGGCTATCAGGAGCGCCGTCGCCGCCGCGGTGCACAGCAGCGTGGCGAAGAACACCCCACGCTGCAGGCTGTCCAGCTTCGTAAAGCCCTGGCTGAAGGGGACCGTCAGCAGGAAAGCGAACAGCACCTGCACGCCCGGAATGACGATCCGGAGCTCCTGGAGAAGCTCGATCAGCTCGCGCGCCGTCCGCTCCTGGGGATCCTCCCCCGTCTTCTCCTGCTCCCCATCCATATTCACACCCTCCCTGCGCCAAAGATTTAACTCAGATTTTACACAAGCACGCTCCACCGAAGGTGAGGTCACGAAGACAGATTCAGGCGGACACAGAGCTCTGTGACCGAATCCCTGCGACGGCGTCCGGTGCGATGAGCCCTATCGAGGCGGCGTGTTCGGCTGCGGCCGCGGTGTCGGTAACGGGCACCATCTCGGTCCCGAGAGAGCGCGCTTCTCTGGCGATGGCTTGCACCTCGGCGTCACGCTCGTCGCTCGTGACGTCGCGGATGTAGATCGCGCGTATGCGTCCCGGGTGCTCGCGAACGGTCTGGAGGTAGATCTCCGGGTCCTCTTCCCCCGAGTCGCCTATGAGGACGAAAGGCAGGTCGGGATAGGTGCTCAGCAGCCTGCGGATGATCCCGAGCTTGTGTGTCCTGTGCTTGCCCAGAACTGAAAGGCTCCAGTCCTTGAGGAACAGGGGGCCGGCGGGGACGCCGTGCACGTCCAGGAAATCTTCGAGCAGGTCGTAGATGTTCCACGGGCTGCTCGACACGTAGAAGATCGGGTTGAGATCCCGGCCCTCCGCGCCGCGTTGCAGGGCTTCGTAGAAGACGTTTACCCCCGCGAATGGCAACCGCGTGTGAGCGTTGTTGAGCAGGACGATCCAGGCCATCTTCAGCGCGTTGGTCGCGCTCGAGCGAACCACCGTATCGTCGATGTCGCTTACGACGGCGAACCGAGCGCCAGCAGGCACGAGCACCTGTCCTGTGGAACACACGGGACCACGGCGGGGCGACGGCGGGTAGAGAAACTCCAGCTCGACGGGATGCCAGCCTGCGGGGCCGGTGAGCGGCTCGGCCAGCTCGAGCCGAACGTCGAAGAAACCTTCCTCGTCGGCGCGGGTCTCGGCCTCGTGCCCTTTGAAGGAAGCCCGCACGCGCGCGCCGGGAACCTCGTCGCTCGCGAACCGCCGGGCCATGTTGCGGAGGTTGTCCCACACGCTTGCGTGCTGGCTCGAACGGGTGATGCCCCGCTCCTCGAGGACGCGTCCCTTGAGGAAGAGCTCGCGCTGCGTACCGTAACCGCGGTACGGCAGAACCTCGAACGGGTCTAGCAGCCCCAACCTGCGTTTCGCCTCGAACCTGAGCCGGTCGAAGCGCTGCTCGGCGGCGTTAGCCGCGGCCTTAGCCGCGGACAGAAGCATCCGTCTGCGGCCCGTCATCGTGGTCTCACACCAGGACAGGCTGAGATAACGGAGAATCCCCGCACCGGCACGCTTCGGCTAGCCCTGGCTAGCCCTGCAGGAACTTGACCCGCCTCTGCGCAACCTCCCGGATCTTCACCTGCTCGATGCTGGACCAGGGCAGGAACGAGTATCCTTCGGACTCCGCCTCGGGCTCCCGCACGTCAAGGAGCAGTCCGGCCTGATCCCGGTCGCAGACGATCCCCGTGATCTCCAGGCTGCTCCAGGTGGAGATCGAGACGATCATGCCCTTCTTCAGGGCGTCGGAGACCTTCGGGGCCTGAGCAAGCCAGTCCTGAGAGACCACGCCAGATCTCCTCTCGCCGTTCCGATCATCCATCTCGCCCTGTATTTACCACAAGTCAGGCCGACTCACACAACTGGCATACTCTACGCCGCGCTCGAGCAACTAGCGGAGCAGCGCGACGGACTCTAGTTGCCGCTCGGCATCGGGGCGCCGAGGTGGTCGTAGGCGCGCCTCGTTGCTATGCGGCCGCGGCTGGTGCGTTGGATCAGGCCGCACTGCAACAGGTACGGCTCGTAGATGTCCTCGACCGTATCCCGCGCCTCGCCCAGAGCCACGGAGAGCGTGCCCACCCCGACCGGACCGCCTTCGAACTTGTCTATGATGAGGCCGAGGTAGTCGCGGTCGGTGCGGTCGAGACCCAGGTTGTCCACACCCTGCATCTCGAGCGCGGCGTTTGCGGTAGCTTCGTCGATCTTGCCGTCGCCGACGACCTCGGCGTAGTCGCGCACGCGCTTGAGGAGCCGGTTGGCGACACGCGGCGTTCCGCGGCTGCGGCGGGCGAGCTGCTCCGCTCCGGTCTCGGAGATGGGGATCCCAAGTATCCTGGCGTTGCGCACTACTATCTTCTCCAGCTCCTCCGGCGAGTAGTAGTCCAGCCTGGCTGAGAACCCGAAGCGGTCGAGAAGCGGCTTGGTCATTAGCCCAGTGCGCGTGGTGGCGCCCACCAGGGTGAACTTCGGGAGGTCCATCCTGATGGTGCGCGCCGAGGGGCCCTGCCCGAGGACGATGTCCATCGCGTAGTCCTCCATCGCAGGGTAGAGGACCTCCTCGATCTGGCGGTTCAGGCGGTGGATCTCGTCTATGAAAAGGAAGTCGCCCCCATCAAGAGAGGTGAGGATGGCCGCCATGTCCCCCGCCCGCTCCAGGCTCGGCCCGCTCGAGGTCGTGAGGCTGACGCCCATCTCGGTCGCCAGGATTCGGCAGAGGCTCGTCTTCCCGAGCCCCGGAGGGCCTGCGAAGAGGATGTGATCGAGGGCCTCCCCCCGCTGCTTGGCGGCCTGCACGAAGATCCTGAGGTTGTCCTTGAGCCTCTCCTGCCCGACGAACTCGTGGAGGTTCTGCGGCCGGAGCGTCGGCTCGTCGTCCTCGAGGAAGGCCTCGGGGTCGAGCGGGTGCTCGGCGGGAGCTTCCTCTTCCTTCACGCCTTCGCCGCGGATGGTGAAGTCGTCCATCTCTTCCATGCTCAACGCTTGCTCCCTATCCGTCGTAACGCCTCCTTGATGTACTGCTCGACGCTATCCTGGGGCGGGATGCTATTGAGCGCCTTCTCGGCCTCCTCGAGCGAGTACCCGAGTCCCGTGAGCGCCTCCCGCGCCTCCATGTACGGGCCGCCGCCCCCGCCGTCGGAGGAGACGACGGGCTCGGGCCCGAAGACCGCGAGGTCCTTGCCCTTGAGCTCCAGCACAAGCCGCTCGGCGGTCTTCCTGCCGAGCCCCGGCACGGAGGAGAGCTTGGGCACGTCGCCCCTTGCCACCGCCTCGGAGATCTGCTGCGGTGACATCGCCGAGAGCACGGCGAGCGCGAGCTTGGGCCCGACCTTGCTGACCGCAATCAGCGCGTCGAAGGCCGCCCGCTCTTCGGGCGCGGCGAAGCCGAAGAGGAGCATCGCGTCCTCCCTCACGACCATGCGCGTGTGGATGACGCACTCCTCGCCGAGCGAGGGCAGAGCCCGCAGCGTAGCCACCGAAGCCGAAGCCCGGTAGCCCACTCCTCCGACGTCCACGACGACGCCCTCCGTGTCTTTCTCGACCAGTATCCCGCGAAGTCTATATATCATCGGCTAATTATCACGCACGAACGGCTATTTCCCCACCCCTACCTTCCCCGACATCCTCGACGAGAAGGCATGGGTTATGGCGATAGCGAGGCCGTCGGCGGCGTCGTCTGGCCGGGGGACCTCGCGCAGGTTCAGGAGGGCGCGCACCATCTCCTGGACCTGCCGCTTGTCAGCCCGCCCGTAGGAGGTGATCGCCTGCTTGACCTGCAGCGGCGTGTACTCGTGCACCTCGACGCCGGCCTTGTACGCCGCCAGGATCGCCACACCCCGCGCCTGCCCCACGGTGATCGCCGTGGTCACGTTTGTATTGAAGAAGAGCTCCTCGACAGCCACAGTCTGTGGCCGATAGCCCTCCAACAACTCCGTAACTCCGTCGAACAAACGGCCTAACCTGCGCGGCATCTCCCAGTTGGACGGCGTCGTCACGGTCCCATGCTGGACGTAGCGTAGCCTGTTTCCTTCCTGACGGATAACGCCCCACCCCATCGTAGCAGTCCCCGGATCTATGCCGAGGATGGTTTGGCCTCTGCCGCTGGCGGTGAGCATAGAGTAAGGTTACCCCGTACTCGCCTAGCTTGCATCGGCTTCTACATGTAGTGTACCGCTCTCCATCCCGGCACTATGGAGCCCTGACACGCTGGCCGCCGGCATGTCGAGCCGCCATCCGCTTTCCCTCCACCTACGCGGTAG
>JBJMIY010000188.1:0-15121 GCA_045806605.1 Rubrobacteraceae bacterium | reverse complement strand
AGAAGCCGAGATTCGCGCCGCCTACGACCGGTTAGCGAACGAGAACGGAGAAGCAGTCGCCGTCCGATCTTCTGCCACTGCCGAGGATCTGCCAGGCGCGAGCTTCGCCGGACAGCAGGATACGTACCTCAATGTGCGCGGAGCGGAGGCGCTGCTCGAGGCGGTCAAGAACTGCTGGGCCAGCCTGTGGACGGCGCGGGCGATGGCATACCGGGCTCACGAAGGCATAGACCCGGCAACGGTCAGCCTGGCGGTCGTCGTGGAGCGAATGGTGGAGGCCGAGGCCGCCGGGACGTTGTTCACCGCCGATCCTGTGAGCGGCCAGCGCGACCGGACCGTCATCAACGCGGCCTGGGGACTGGGCGAAGCGGTGGTTGGAGGACAGGTTACGCCGGACACGCTGGTGCTGGAGAAGGGTAGTAGTGGGCGCGTGATCTCGCGCGAGACGGCCGACAAAGCGGTCATGACCGTCTATTCCGGGAGCGGTGTACGGGACAGGTCCGTGCCGGAAGCGAGGCGCCACCAGCCAGTGCTCGACGATGAGGCGGCGGAGGAGCTGGCGCGCTACGGAGCACGGATCGAGGAGCTGTACGGAACTCCGCAGGACATCGAGTGGGCGCTCGCGGGCGGGGAGTTCTTCATCGTACAGGCGCGCCCGATCACCAACCTGCCGTCTCCGCCGCTAGGCGACGTACGCTGGGAACCACCGGTCCCCGGTTCGGTGTGGTGGCGCCGGCAGGTAGTCGAGAACCTGCCCGAGCCGCTCTCACCTCTCTTCGACGAGCTGTACCTGCGGGACGGCCTTGAGGCCTCGATCGACGACCTGATGGCGTACTTCGGGATGGATTACCTGCGCGTCGAGGACTTCATCGACCGGCCAATGTTCGCCACCGTCAACGGCTATGCTTATCTGCGAGCCGACTACAAGCTCAGGTGGAGCACGGTCCCGCCGATCCTGCGCGCAACGTTCGACGAGTTTCGGATGATGTTCGGGGACGAGATGCGGGCGTACTGGCGCGAGCAAGCGCTGCCCGCCTACCTGGCCAGGATCGAACGGTGGAAGTCAGTAGACCCGGCGAGCGCCCCCGACGAGCTTCTCCTTGCTGGCGTACGCGAGCTGGCCATAGAGGGTGGCCGCTACTGGTTTGCCTGCGCCCTGATGATAGCCCGCGCGAAGATAACGGACGCGCTGCTTGGCCGTTTTCTCACCACGGCGGCGCCTGGACGAAGCCTGAGTAGCGGTATGTTCCTGCGGGGTTTTCCGTCGCCGACAGTGGACGCCGAGACCGCGCTGGAGGAGTTGGCCGGGCAGGTTCGCGGCTCGGAGGAGTTGCGCACCCTCGTCGCTACCACGCCTGCTGCGGGTCTGCCCGCAGCGCTCGAGGGTACGCTCGCGGGTCGGGCCTGGCTGGACGCCTTCGCGCGCTACCTCGACCGGTATGGACACCAGGTCTACAACCTGGACTTCGCCGCACCCACCCAGGCCGATGATCCTCTACCGGTACTGTTGAGCCTCAAAGCGATGGTGCAGCAAGCAGGGAAGGACTCGCGAGCTCGCCAGCGAGCCATCGTCGCCGAAAGGGACGCGCGCGTGGAGGAGACCTTGAGATCCTTCGATCCCCTGCGAAGGCGGCTGTTCCGCATCCTGCTCGGCTGGGCGCAGCGCTTCGGCCCGGACCGGGAAGAGGCGCTCTTCTACATTGGAGCCGGCTGGCCCACCCTGCGGCGGCTGGCGCTAGAGCTGGGCCGGCGGCTGACCGAGAGGGGCTCGTTGCTCGCAGAAGGAGACGTCTTCTTCCTCGATACCTCCGAGATCGAAGCCGCCATCGCCGCGCGGACGGGCGTCAGGCCCGATCTCGCGCGCCTGGCGCGCGAGCGGCGCGAGTTGCGCGAGTCCCGCAAGCGGCTGCACCCGCCGCCTGTGGTGCCGCCGGATCACAAGCCGCGCCTCGGACCTTTCGACATGTCCGCCTGGGAGACGCAACGGCGCAACGAGCCGGACGGCGCGGTCCTGCGCGGCTTCGCCGTCAGCCCCGGTCGAGTGAGCGCTCCCGCCAGCGTCATCCGCTCGCCGGCTGACTTCTCGGAGATGGAGCCGGGCACGATCCTGGTGTGCTCCACCACGACACCGGCGTGGACGCCGCTCTTCTCGCAAGCGCGTGGGCTTGTGACCGACGTCGGAGGCGTGCTTGCCCACGGTTCTATCGTGGCGCGCGAGTACGGTATCCCGGCCGTCCTGGGCACCGGCACCGCGACCACACGCATCAGATCCGGCCAGACCATCCTGGTCGATGGTGATGCGGGCACAGTGACGCTCGTCGACGGAGCGCACGGGGCGGAGGCTACGCAGCGTCCGTCTGAACCCGAGCCCAAGGGGTACGATCTCCCGAGTGCAAGAACGGTCGCTATCTTCGCTCTGATGGCTGGAGCTGTGATCGCGGTCTATGCCTGGCTGAGAAACCGGAATCGGGTCTCCGGCACACGCCCCTAGCAAGCCCGATCCAGACGGCAACCAGCGCGCATCCCCACATCGCGTAACCCGGGATCATCCAGCGAGCCCGAGCAGCTTTATATCCCTTCGGCGTCAGTCCTTCACGGCAGAGATACCGTACATCAGGGGAACGGTGGGCACACGCTCGGGAGGGACCATCCGCCTTCCGGGTAGCTCACGCATACCCGAGAAGGGACGCTCTCCATTGACGTAGGAGTACTCCGTCATGGTGACGATCCTCAATCCTGAAGCGGCCAGCGCTGTAACGACCTCGCCGAGTCCCCACGAGAAGAGGTAACCGTGATGAGGGTTCTCGAAGTCACGCGCTCCTTCGGCAAACCCCGCCGGCGTGAGACCACCCTGGGATTCCGCGACGTAGTCGCCCACACCTTCTTCTAGGAGCAGCCGCTCCCCGCCGGATGGGTAAGCTCTGGCATGTTTCCAGCTCTCGTCGAACATGTCGGTTACCGGGTGGAAATCCACCAGGACGAAGCGCCCGCCGCTCGTAAGAACGGCGGTTATGCCCCGTGTCCAGGTGTCGAGGTCGGGTAGCCAGCAGACGACCCCGTAAGACGAGAAGACGGCGTCGAAGCGCCGTCCTGCGCGCGCCGTCTCTTCGAGCCAGTCGTAGACGTCGGCGCGCTCGAATCGGGCGGGGATGCCGGTCTGCTTCGAGAGCCTGCGGGCGGAGGAGATCGCCGCGTCGCTGATGTCCACGCCGGTGACCGTTGCCCCGCGCACGGCCAGGCTCAACGAGTCGCCCCCGGAGTTGCACTGGAGGTGAGCAAGCGCCTTCCCTTCAAGGTCTCCGAGAAGCTCCAGTTCCTCTGGGAAGAGAGTGCTCCCACCCGCGCGCAGGAAGCCGGCGAGATCCCCGCGGTGGCTGTCGTGCGCCCCCACCACCCCGTTCCACGAGAACCTGTTCTGTTCCCTCAGACGCTTGCGTTCCACGGCCGGATTCTACACCGTAGCCCGCGCGCTCAAGACGACCGTTCCGCCACAAGCTCTCGCAGGACGCGCAGGAAGCCGGCCGCGGTGTCCTCCCAGCGGGGCAGTTCTCTAGCGCGGCGGCGGGCGGCAACGGACATCCGGTCCCGCAAACCGGCGTCGTTCAGGAGGAGATCCAAAGCCCCGCAGAGCGCCTCCACGTCGCCCGGCGGCACCAGCAAGGTGGCCTCTTCGCCAACCACCTCGGGGACAGGACCCACGTTACACGCGATTACCGGCAGTCCATGGGCGAGCGCCTCGGCGTAGACGACGCCGTAACCCTCAAATCGAGAAGGCAGCACGAAGAGGTCTGCGGTGGCGTAGGCGACTGCGAGCGCCGCATCGTCCACCGGACCACTCACGGTGATCGAGCCCTCGGGTCCATCCGCGATGGCGGCGCGCACGGAGGCCGCGTAGACGGGGTCTGCGTCCGTCTCGCCGACGAGCTCTAGCACCGCGCCCGAGCGCTCGTGGAGGGTCCAGGCTCGAACCAGATCCAGGATCCCCTTGCGCGGTATCCACTGCGCCACGCAGAGGGCGCGAACCGTCTCGTCATTACGGCCAGCCAACTCCGTCCCATCACCCTTCGGAAGGCGGTCGAAGCCAGGCGGGACAACGCGGATGCGCGCGGCGGGTACACCCCTCTCCTCGAGGATCGATGCTCCATGGGGACTCACTGAGATCAAGCCTTCGGCTCGCAACAACGGCTCCTCGTATTCTCGTTCCCGATCCAATACCGCCTTCGGAGCGGCGACGCTCGGTAGCTCGTGGACCATCGCCACAACGGGACGCTCTTTGCGCCAGCGGTCGAGGTGGGGTGCACTGACTATCCTGGCCAGGGCGTCCACCACGATAACGTCGAAGTGTCGTGGCTCCAGAGTCGTTCCGAGGCGACTCGCCGACTCTTCTTGCTCCTCGAGGGAAGCGCCGCAGGGCACGATCTCCTCGATCTCAACCCCGTTCTCTCGTAACCCGAGGAGTACCCTGGCGTTGTAGAGATAACCTCCGGTCAGACGCTCCGTATCCCCCACCGTGACGAAGGCGACGCGCACGGCCTGTTCAGACGAGAGAATCGTCGCGGGCGGCGTAGACCTGCGGCGACTCCCAGACGCGCACGGTGAGCGAGTCGAGGCCGCCATCGCGCAGCGTCAGCGCGAGCCTCTCCCAGCAGTAATCCGCCACCGCCTCGGCGGTCGTGTTGACGTTCTCGAGGCCAGAGACCTCGTCCAGATCGCGGTAGTGGAGCGAGGAGGCGAGGTCTTCCACAGCGGGGCGGAGCCGGCCTATGTCGTAGAGGGTTCCGTCCCCGGATAGCCGCTTGCCGCGCACTATCACCTCCAGCCTGTAGGTGTGACCGTGCATCCTCGTCGCCGGTCCGAAGTCCCCGACGAGCCGGTGCGCCGCCTCGAACTGCGCCGCGACGTAGACCTCGTACATCTCACCCTCCTCCGTAGGTCAGGACCACCTGGACCGTCTCGCCTGGAGCTTCGTCCACGAGCCGGTACGCTCGTGGAGCCTCTTCGAAAGGGACCTTGTGCGAGACTAGCTCCGCGAGGCGCAGCCTGGGGAGTAGATCGAGGACGGCCTCCGTCCTGCGGGCGCGGTCCCAGCGGGGACCGAGCTCCGGGGAGATCCGGCCCACCTGCGAAGAGCGCACCTTTACCCTCCCCCTGTGGAAGTGTCCCCCCAGAGAGAGGGTTACCGGCTTCGTGCCGTACCAGGAGGCGACGACCACGGTCCCCTCGGCGGCGACGGCGTCCACGGCGGCTTGCAGCGCCGCGCCCGAAGAGCTCACCTCGACCGCCACGTCCGCGCCCCTGCCGCCGGTCGCCTCCAGAACGCGCTCGAGCAGCTCCTCGTCCGGCTCGAAGGACTCGTCCGCTCCCACCTGGAGGGCCAGCTCCCTTCGCCTCTTTATGGGCTCCACGGCCAGCACCCGCTCGGCCCCGGCGCGCTTGAGAAGCTGCGTGACCAGGAGGCCGACCACGCCCTGCCCGAAGACCAGCGCCGTCTCGCCGAGGTGCAGCGGGGTGTCGTGGACGACGTTCAGCGCGGTCTCCAGGTTGGCGAAGAAGACACCGGCGGCGGGGTCGGTGCCGTCGGGGAGACGCACCGGCATGGCCGCCGGCACGGTAAAGTTGTCCTGGTGCGGGTGGTGAACGAAGACCAGGTCTCCTGGGGAGAGGCGCTCGACGGCGGTGCCCGATTCCGCAACTCGCCCGACGGTAGCGTAGCCGTGTTTGATCGGGAAGGAGAAGTCGCCGGCGAGGGTGGGCAGGTCGAGCGGGAGGCCGGGTGGGACCTCGCCGCGATAGACGAGCATCTCGGTCCCATGGCTGATCGCGGAGGTAATGGAGCGGACGCGGACATCACCCGGTCCGGGTGGCGGCACCCTTTCCCGGCGGAGCTCGGCGGTCCGAGGACCGCCGAACCAGACGGCGCGGGCTTCGAGAGAGAGCTCCGCGCTCAGCGATTACCGTCCGGGTACTCGACGCGGCTGTCGAGGACGAGGTCAACGCCGTAGGGGGTGACGGAGGTGTCGGTGAGGATGATGGAGTCGGTAAGGTCGCCGATGCCGAGGTCGCCCACGGCCTCGATGCCGCTGCCGAGGATCTTCGGCGCGATGCAGACGGCGAGGCGGTCCACCAGCCGGTCGTAGAGGAAAGAGGTGATCAGGGCCGCCCCTCCCTCCACCATGACCGAGCGGACGCCCAAAGAGTAAAGCTCTGCCAGAAGCGCGCCGAGATCCACCCGCCCCGCAGCGCTCGCCGGCAACCTGAGGATGGTTGCGCCCAGAGACCGGGCCTCCTCGCATCGCTCATCCGGGGCGCGGTCCGTGACGGCCAGGATGGTGCGCTTCGCCGCCCCGTGCGCGAGCACCGCTGCGGAGAGGGGGGTACGAAAAGTGCTGTCCACGACTACGCGCAGGGGGTCGTCTCCGGAGACCAGGCGGACGGTCAGGCGCGGGTCGTCGTTGCACGCGGTGCCTGCGCCGACGGTGACCGCGTCGTGCTCGGCCCGCAAGGCGTGGGCGAAGCGGAGCGAGTCGGGGGAGCTGATCCAGCGCGAAGAACCGTTCGCGGCTGCGAGGCGCCCGTCGAGCGTCTGCGCGTAGCTTACAGTGACGGTGGGGCGGACGATCATAGCCTCCTCGTTTCTCCCACACAAGGTTAGCACGCCTTACCGGGCCACCTAACGCACGATTATTTTCGGCCACCTATACTGTGGCGGATGGCTCGGAGCGAAGAAAGCGCCGAAGACCGGATACTTCTTGAGGGCATGGTCTTCCACGGCCGCCACGGTACGCTGCCCGCCGAGCGCGAGCTGGGGCAGCCCTTCGTCGTGGACGTGGAGCTTCGCCTCGACCTTCGCCCAGCGGGCCTCTCCGACGACCTGACACAGACCGTGGACTACGGCGAGGTCCACAAACGAGCCAGGGAGATCGTCGAGGGTCCGCCCGTCAACCTGACCGAGACGATCGCCGAGAGGATAGCCGCTACGGTCCTGCAAGAGCACCCGCCTGTAGAAGCCGTCCGGGTGAAGGTCGTCAAGCCGCACGTCAGGCTCGGCGATACCGTCCTCGAGGGCTCAGCCGTCGAGATCCTGCGCCACCGCGACGAAGATCAGACCCGGTAGCTCGCCGAACCGCCCGCGCAGGGCGGCGCGTATAAATCGATATGAGAGCGCCCCAACGGTCTGCATCTAGTTCTTCGGACCCAGGATAAATAGTCCATTTGTATGATGAACATCCCTTCCAGCGGCGCCATACTGGTACGGTACGGCAGACGGAAAAGGACGCGTAGCGTTGGATAATGTCTCCCCACTACCCACTATGAGCCAGGCTCGCGAGCCGGAGCCCACACGTCCGGAGCGGGTCGAGACCCTTACGCGGGTATGCGCGGAGCAGCTGCTGAGGGCTTTCGGATTGGGAAACGGCACACGTACCCTGGAGCTGCTCGCCCGGTTTCCGGCGGAGCGCCTGGCGCGCCAGGTCGCTACCTACGACGAGGTCGTGGGCGAGTCGGGGCTCGCTGCGGGGGGAGCCTGGGCGCTGGAGCTGATGGCACGGAGCGTGGAGGTCGAGGGGCGCGAGAACGTGCCGGCGCACGGCCCCGTGCTGCTCACAGCGAACCACCCGGGGCTGGCCGACTGCCTCGCCCTCTTCGCCACGATCGCGAGGGAGGACCTGCGCGTGGTCGCCGCCGAGAACCCGATGCTCGACGCGCTACCAAACACCTCGCGGTATCTGATCTCCGTCTCCGAAGACTCTTCTGGACGACTGGGGGTGGTGCGGACCGCCGCGCGGCACCTGAAGCGCGACCGGGCGCTGCTCACCTTTCCCGGCGGGAGGATCGAGCCCGACCCCGCAGTGCTACCCGGCGCCAGAGATGCGCTCGAGCACTGGTCCGAGAGCCTTGACCTCTTCGCGCGGCTTGTGCCCGACCTCAAGGTGGTCCCCGCCGTCGTCAGCGGCGTGCTCTCCCCCCTCGCTCTGCGCAACCCTCTGATTCTGGTGCGCCGCCACCGCCGTGACCGCGAGTGGCTCGCTGCCACGCTCCAGATTCTGACACCCGCGCTGCGCAACGTTACTACGAGGGTCGTCTTCGGACGGCCCCTGCGCGCCGGAGACGTACCCGATGGGAGCGTCAGGGAAGCCGTGCTGGATGAGACGCGGCGCCTGATCGAACGATGCGCGGCAAACTAGCGTCCGGTCGCCAGCTCCGCTGGCCGCCGCTGCTGTTTATCTTCATCACGGTCTTCGTGGACATGGTCGGTTACGGTCTCGTCGTACCACTCCTCCCCTTTTACGCGCGGGAGTACGCTACCGGGGCCGCGCTCGTCGGCCTGCTCGGCTCGCTCTACGCCGCAATGCAGTTCGTCGGCGGACCCTTCCTCGGGGGCCTCTCCGACCGCACGGGGCGCCGCCCGGTACTCGTGGTCTGCCTGCTCGGCGCGTCCCTGGCCTACCTCCTGCTCGGCCTGGCCGAGACGATCTTCTTGCTCTTCGCGGCGGTCGTGCTCGCCGGAGCCGCGGGCGGCACCCAGGCGACCGCCCAGGCCTACATAGCGGACAGCACCTCTCCCGAGCGCCGCGCGAGGGGACTCGGCCTTATCGGAGCCGCTTTCGGCCTCGGGCTGATGGCCGGCCCTGCCCTGGGCGGCCTCCTGAGCCTCTACTCGCTCCACGCCCCGGCCTTCACCGCCGCCGCGCTGGCCCTGGCCAACGCGGCGTTCGGCTTCCTCGTCCTGCCGGAGTCCCTGCCCGCCAAGCTGCGCACGCCGACACCGCTGCGCCGCCTCAATCCCCTGTCGCAGTTGCGTGGGGTCCTCGGAATCCGGAGCATCCGGTGGTTCTTGCTCGCCGTCTTCTTGCTGAACCTCTCGTTCGCAGGGCTGCTGACCAACTTCCCGCTCTTCTCCAACGCCCGCTTCGGGTGGGATGCTCCTTCCAACGCTTTCTTCTTCGCTTTCGTCGGCGCCTGCGCCGTGCTCACGCAGGGAGTGCTCATCGGACGGCTGCAGCCACGCTTCGGAGAAGAGAGGCTCCTCATCGGCGGACTTTCCGTCATGGCAGCCGGTCTGGTGCTGGTGGCGATCGTCCCATACGGCCCGCTGCTCTACCCTGTCGTGGGTGTGCTGGCTGTCGGAGTCGGGCTCGCCATCCCGTCGCTCACGGCGCTCATCTCGCGCCGGGTGTCGGGGAGGGAGCAGGGCAGGGTCATGGGAGGGTTGCAGGCCGTGATCAGCGTCACCCTGATCGTCGGGCCTGTAGTCGCGGGCCTCGCCTTCGACCATCTAGGCGTACCGACGCCGTACTGGATCGGCGCCCTGCTCGCGGCGCTGGCGTTGCTTGCGGCATCGGCAGCCGTGAGGCCGGGGCACAACTCCGCGCCCACAAAGCAGAGCTTCGCGAAGCGGCCAGCCGTCGAAGCCGACGCACTTCGGAGACATGGAGAATAATCGCGATGGCAACGACGCAGTCAACCATCCACAGCGTGCTCCGGATCGGAATCGTCGTACTGACCCTGGCAACAGCCCTGATCCACCTCCAGCTCAACTTCCCGGATCCCGTGTTCATCCTCAACGGCCTGGGGTACCTCACGCTCCTGGCAGCGCTGTTCCTGCCGATACCACGAATTGCACGTTACCGGAACGTAGTGCGGTTCGTTCTCGCCGGGTACGCAGCGCTTACGATCTTCCTCTGGATCCTCATCGGGGCGCGCACCCCGATCGGGTATATAGACAAGGTCATCGAAATCGTCCTGATCTCGCTTCTCCTGCTCGACGCCCGCCGCTCGGATTAGCAGGCTTCAGGAGATTTACGTAAATCTCCTGAAGCCTGCTTACGCTACCCACCTCCACGTCGTGAACAGCGTGGTTAGCGCCACTCCTGTGCCGGCGCTTAGGAGTAGCCAGAGGACGAGCGCGGGTCTGCTGCGCGAGAGGAGGTAGCCTAGGACTAGGAAGATGGGGAACGCCCCGAGCATGAAGCGCGGCAGGCTCATGAGCGGGAAGGAGGGCGCGGGCGTCAGGACCGGCAGCAAAACCACGACGAAGGCGTAGAGCGAGAGCCCCGGCGGCAGCACGAAGGACCCAACGACCAGCAGGATCAGGAATAGCGCCAGGAATGCGAGGTTGAGGGTGTTCGAAGCTTCGAGCGTCGGCGTGGCGGAGGAGCTGAAGAAGAGTATCTGAGGGTAGAGCAGGTAGTTCATACCGTCACCGGCCGCTTGCCAGGCATCTCCCAGGGTCGCGAAGGGGTTCGCGAGCTCGCGCCCCCAGTGCTCGTCCTGCTGGCGGGCTGAGACGAGAGGGTCCCCGAAGCGCGCCCACAGGAAGCCGGCGTACCCCAGGAAGCCGGCCGGGACCAGGGCTACACCGGCGAGGCCGCGCAAGCCGAACTCCCTCCGGTAGCGGAGCCACTCGAGGAAGAGTGGGAGGATAAGGACCACCCCGAGGTTCCGGGTCGCAGCAGCTAGAGCGCCGAAGAGGCCCGCGAGCAACAGGTTGCGGCGCACGATGGCGGCCCAGACCGCTCCCGTGGAGAGGGCGAGGAAGAGCGCCTCGGAGTAGGCGGCGTTAAGGAAGAAGGCCGTCGGGAAGAAGGCGAGGGCGAGCGTGGCGGCCCTGGCGGAGCGTGTGCCGTGCAGCGTCTCGGCGATGCGGTAGAGGTAGAACAGCGCGAAGAGAGTGGCTGTGAGGGAGATCAAAACCCCCCACAACGCCGGCCCTCCACCGAAGACCGTCCCTAATCTGACGAGCATCGGATACAGCGGGAAAAAAGCGGTTGATGCCGGAGCCTCGTCTGCGTAGCCCTGTGTGGCTATCTCCGAGAACCAGGCCCCGTCCCAGTGAGCCCAGTAGTTCAGAGAGCCGGGCGGCTCCAGAGGGTCCCCCGCCGGATCTGCTAGTGGCAAATAGGCTGCGGCCAGAGCTCCTACGCCCAGAAACAGCAGCCGCGAGAGGGCGAAGGAGACCAGGACGAATGACCAGGCCTCCCGGTTCGAAGGCCTCTTAGTAGCGGAGGTTCGGGCCACGACTTATAGCCCACCAGGCTCCGCAGAAGGCTAGGAAGGCGAGGAGGAAGACCACGGCGATGGTCGGGTAGGGGTTCAGGTCCGAGACCTCGAGGGTGGCGTAGCGGACTGCGTCCACTGTGTGGAAGATCGGGTTGAAGAGCGTCGCGATCCTCAAAGGCTCGGGCAGCATCTCGACAGAGTAGAAGACACCGCCCAGGAATGCGAGGGGCTGGATGACCACGCTGGTGAGGAACGAGATGTGCTCGATCCTGGTCGCCAGAGCGCCTACCATCGTGCCTAGAGCAGAGAAGGTAAAGGCCGAGAGGATCCCCATCAGGAGCAGGAGCGCGGGGTGGGCGATGTTCAGCCCTACGAACGGGGCGCCCACGAGGAGCACACCCGCACCCATAATGACGCCGCGCAGAGTGCCACCCAACGAGTAGGCAAGTGCGATCTGCAGATCACTCATCGGAGCGATGAGGACCTCGTCTATGTAGCGCTCGCGCTTGGCGTCGAAGACAGACCACGACGAGTTCATCTGCGAGCCCGTTACGAGGTTCATCAGCGCGACGCCGGGGAGGATGTACTCCAGGTACGGTATCCCCTCTATCTGCTTTATGCGCCCCCCGAGGGCCAGCCCGAAGACGAGCAGGTAAAGCAGCGAAGTCAGGAGAGATGGGATCAGGGTCTGCACCCAGATCCTGGTGAAGCGCAGGACCTCGCGCGAGAGCAGCGTCCGGAACGGCCTATCCGCTAATATCACGGCCGACCACCTTGAGGTACACCTCTTCTATGCTTGCCGCGGCATATGTCCACTTGAGCTCTTCGATGGTGCCCTGGGCCACGATCCTCCCACCGTTTATGAGTGCTATCTCCTCGCACAGCGCCTCCGCCTCCTCCAGATAATGCGTCGTGAGCAGGATGGTGAGCCCGCCGCGGTTGAGCTCCCGGATGTAGCCCCACAACTTGTAGCGCAGCTCCACGTCCACCCCGGCCGTCGGCTCGTCGAGGAAGAGCACCTTCGGGTCGTGCATGAGCGCCCTGGCGAAGAGCACCCGCCGCTTCATCCCACCAGATAGTGTATTGACCCTTTGTTTGCGCTTCTCCGTTAGGGCGAAGCGCTCGAGAAGCTCTTCGGTCCTCTCCTTCGCCTTCTCCTTCGGGACGCCGTAGTAGCCGGCGTGGAAGAGCATGGTCTCTTCGACGGTCAGGAACTTGTCCAGGTTTATCTCCTGCGGGGAGACCCCGATCATGCGCCTCGCCTCCCTGAACTCCAGGTAGGCGTCCCGCCCGAAGACCTCCACGCTTCCCGAATCAGGGCGCGCCAGGCTCACGATGCTGTTTATGAGCGTCGTCTTCCCCGCGCCGTTTGGCCCAAGAAGCCCGAAGAAGCGCCCCGCCTCCACCTCCAGCGAGATGCTGTCCAGCGCCAGAACGCCGGTCGAGTACGTCTTCTTGAGCTTCTCCACCTTGAGGGCCGGAACGTCTTTCATCACGGTACCTTTGTACAGGCGAGGCCGGCCAGACCGGCCCTAACGATAATTGTTCTCATAGAGCAGAGAGTTTACTCGCAAGAGGCGGGAGCGGCCAAGAGAAAGTTCACATCTCCCTAATTCCGCTCCCCGAACTCCAGCCGCACCTTGTGATCCCCATCCAGCTTCAACGCCGCGGAGTACGGCTTCCCGGCCTTGCTCCTGAAGCCCTTGAGCTGGCCGGTTCGGCCCCGTGCAAGGAGCTGTTTGGCCAAACCTTCGCTCAGGCGCTTGCCGGAGACTTGCTTCCAGATAGCGAAGTCACAGCCGCTCGTCTTCCAGGCGGAGCATCCGTACGCTTTCTGCGTCTCGACTACTGGAGAGCCGCACTTGGGGCAGGCCCCGAGCGGCTCTCGGCTGCGGAAGGCCAGCTTCTCCCCCTCCATCGCGCGCACCCCCTCGACGAGCGAGGTAGTAAAGCTGCCGATGTCGGCCATGAAGTCCGGGCGCCTCTCCGCGCCGCGCTCCATCTCGGCGAGGCGGCGCTCCCACTGGCCTGTGAGCTCGGGGGAGGATAGCGAGCTCTCCCGGAGGAGCGAGATCAGGGCTCGTCCCTTGCTCGTAGGGACGAGCGCCTTCTTCTCGCGCTCGACGTAGCCGACCTTTATGAGGCGCTCGATGATCGCCGCCCGCGTAGCCGGGGTCCCGAGACCACTCTCCTTCATCGCCTGCCGCAATTCTTCGTCCTCTACGAACTTCCCAGCCGTCTCCATAGCCCCGAGCAGCGCCGACTCCGAGTACCTCGGCGGCGGCTTGGTCTCCCCCTCCTTGACGCCGACCTTCGCCACCCGCCACTCCTGGCCCACTTCGATTGGCGGCAGCACCGGTGGCTCCTTCTCCTTCTTCCCCCCGACCCCGTCCGGGTACAGCGCGCGCCACCCCGCCTCGAGCACCACCCTCCCCTTGCTCAGGAACGTCTCCCCCCTGACCTCGGTCACAACTGTGGTGTTCTCGAAGCGGGCAGCAGGGAAGAAGACGGCGAGAAAGCGCCGCGCCACCAGGTCGTAGACCTTCGCCTCGTCCGGCGGCAGCTCACCTGAGAGCTTCTTGCCCGTCGGGACGATGGCGTGGTGGTCCGTCACCTTGGAGTCGTCCACGATGCGCTTGCTGATCGGGAGCTTCTGCTGTCCCAGGAGCTTCTCGGCGAACGGCGCCAGCTTGGGGAGAGCGCCCGCAGCCTCGACCCGCTTCTCGAGCCCTCCGACCATGTCCCTGGAGAGGTAGCGGCTCGAGGTGCGGGGGTAGGTGATGAGCTTCTTCTCCTCGTAGAGAGCCTGGGCGACGCGCAGCGTGCGATCCGCGGTGAAGCCGAACCTCGCGTTGGCGTTGCGCTGCAGCTCTGTCAGGTCGTAGAGCAGCGGCGGCTTCTCCGAGGCCGTCTTCTTCTCGGCCTTCTTTACGACGCCGGTGCCGCCCTGTACCTTCGCGGCGATCTCCTCCGCCGCTTCCTTCTCTTTGAGGCGGTTCTGCTTTTTCTTGAACCAGACCCCGTCGTAGGTGACGCCCTCGCGGGCGAAGCGGGCGTGGACGGTCCAGAACTTCTCGGGCTTGAAGTCCTCTATCTCCTTCTCGCGGTCCACGATCAGCCTGAGGGTGGGGGTCTGGACGCGGCCGACTGAGAGGACGTTGCCAGGGCGCCCGAAGCGCACGGAGTAGGCGCGGGTAGCGTTCATGCCCACGATCCAATCCGACTCGCTGCGGCTGCGCGCCGCGTTCTCGAGGGGCCTCATCGAGCTTCCGTCGCGCAAAGCGTCAAAGCCCTCCCTGATGGCCTCGGGGGTGAGAGAGGAGATCCAGAGCCGCCGCACCGGTTTCTTGCACCCCGAGAGCCCATAGAGGTAGGCGAAGATGAGCTCCCCCTCCCTCCCCGCGTCGCAGGCGTTTACGACCTCGGTCACGGAAGGGTCGCGCAACAGCTTCTTCACAACCGAGAACTGGTCGCGGGTCTTCCGGTTCACCCTGACCTTGAACCGCTCCGGCAGAATGGGCAAACTCTCGAGCCGCCACTTCTTGTACTGCTCGCCGTAGGCGTCGGGCGGGGCGAGCTCGGCAAGGTGCCCGAGCGCCCAGGTGACGGTCCAGCCGTCGCCAACCAGGGCGCCCTTCTCCTTGCGGTGCCTGCCCAGGGCGCTAGCAAGGTCACGCCCGACCGAAGGCTTCTCGGCAACGATGAGTTTCATACAGGCGAGTATACGGTAGCGAGACGGGAAATCAGCGGCGAATACGCTAACCGGCCCTCACCCCGGAGATGGAAGAGAGCTTCGGCCCCGCCCTGGAGGAAGTGCGGCAAGCTATGGCAGCGCAGGCCGGCGATCGTCGGCCACGCGTCCTACAACAGCATAATCCAGAGTGCGTTCGATCCGGCGACGACGGGCGCTGGGGCGCCGCTGTGGGTCGGCATGGAGGCGGGGATCCTCGTCGCGCTGACCCTGGTTGTAACGGCCGTCGGAGAGAAGGGGTAAGCCCCGAAACCTTCGTACCTTACGTCTCCACAAACGGAAAACGAGGAATCCGCATTAGGGACTTCTGCGATCTTTGAAGTATCGCTTCGCCCTTCGGCACCAGGAGCATGTTGCCATCTCAGTACAAAC